>NZ_CAPG01000009.1:0-10184 GCF_000321185.1 Bacillus sp. AP8 | reverse complement strand
TTTGTTAATTTTACCCGTTTCAAGCTATATGTTTGAGATATTCTTCGACGGTTGCTACAATATCTTTACATAAGTTGTAAAAGGAGAAACAAAGAATGAGTTCAAAAATACCATACGAAGTAATTGGTCAAAAACGCTTGCATGACCTAGTTGACGCCTTTTACGAGAGAGTACATAAGCATCCATTGTTAAAGCCGATTTTTCCAGAGGATTTAACAGAAACAGCAAGAAAGCAAAAACAATTTTTAACTCAATTTTTAGGTGGACCTCCTGTTTATACAGAAGAACACGGTCATCCTATGCTCAGAGCACGTCATCTTCCTTTTGAAGTAACAGAAGAAAGAGCAAATGCCTGGCTACAATGCATGAGTGAGGCTATGGACGAAGTAAAATTAGAAAATGAAGTACGTGAATTCTTTTTTCAACGTCTAACTATGACAGCTCACCATATGGTTAACACACCATCTAACGAATAGAATTACTTGACTGACATAGAGAAAAAACTTACTAAATCATAAAGGATATGATTTTTTCCTTTATCACTACAAACAGTCAGGAAAGGAGAAAGCAGTTGAGTTCTCAAAAACCCGTTTTCAATTTTACTGAATGGCTACACAAGTATCACTGTTCCTCTATTGGTAAAAAACGTATTGAAATATATATTTTCATTGATCCATTATGCCCTGAATGCTGGTCAATCGAACCAATCATAAAAAAATTGCAAATGGAATATGGAAATATTTTGAACTTTAAACTTGTTCTTAGTGGAAAACTCACTGCTTTAAATTTTCAAGCTAAACGCCATTATAAAAATATTAAAGAGATTTCCAAGAGAACAGCAAGTCGAACAGAAATACAATGTAGTAGCAAATTAATTGGAGAAAATCAAATAACCAAGCCTTATAACGCCTCCATCGCCATCAAAGCAGCTGAGCTTCAAGGTAAAAAAAGTGGGATTAAATTCTTACGTAAACTTCAAGAATACCTTTTCCTAGATAAGAAAAATATTTCTGACATGAATGTCCTAGTTGACTGTGCCAAAGAAGCCAAAATTGATGTAGATGAATTTATCAATGATATTTCATCCAAAACAGCTGCAAAGGCTTTTCAATGTGACTTGAAAATAACAGCAGAAATGAATGTACAAGAAATGCCTTCATTTGTTTTCTTTAATGAAAATATAGAAGATGAAGGAATTAAAGTTGCAGGAATTTATTCATATGATGTTTATATTTCGATTCTATCTGAAATGCTTCCCTCATTGCCTATGCCAGCACCTTTACCGAAAATTGAATATTTTGTCCGCTTTTATCAAATAGTAGCCACAAAAGAAATTGCTATTGTATATAACCTGGATGAGAAAGAAGTAGAACTCGAAATGAAAAAGCTAATGCTTCAGCAACTCGTTCAAAGAATCCCCACAAAGCACGGTACATTTTGGAAATACAAAAAGATAAAATAAAGAGGTTGTCCCGAAAGTAAATAATTACTTTCGAGCAACCTCTTTTTATTGGGCTATTATCTAAAAGATTATTGATTTTAAACAAAGTCGTGAATAAAACTAGTATAAAAGTTGAATGGGAGCGTAAGGTGCTAGACTCCTGCGGGAGCAGCGGGACAGGTGAGACCTCACAGCCACATGTGCCGAGGAGGAATTCTTTCCAAAACAACGAAAAAGCCCTGCCGGGATAAGCAGGGCTTCTTCTATTCATACGAACAAAGGGGATGGGAGAAATTTTTCACGGTCAAACAAAGGGGTATATGTTTGCTTGTGATCAACTTCACGCTCTTAATATAACAGATAATCATATAGCTTTTCAAGTCTTTGTTATCATATTCACAATATCGTCAAATTCTTAGTATAATTTTTTCACTCTTTAATATGATGTAATATAGGACAAAATTAAAAGGAGTTTAGTTATGAAGAAAGTGATCCTTGGCGTATTTAGTATAGGTATTGTTGTGTCAGTTTTCTTACAAATACTCGCTATAATGAATCTTTTCTCTTATTTTATATCCATTCCGTTTCTGTTTACCTCTATATTACTGTTTATACTTACCTTAAATCAACGCAACCGTTTTAAAGGATTTTAATCAACAAATTATTATATTAATATAACAATTTGTGGATGGCGTAAAAAAACATATTGCAATAATTTGTGACAACAATACAGTTACTTGTGTTCCTTTTTCATGTATATCTTCTAAAGCTCTTTTATGACCCATCACTCGATCTTCTTTATTATCTTCAAATTATATGTTTTATCCACAACAAAAATTCAGTATAAACCATATTGATTCTATTTAAATGCTTCTTTTTTATTCTAAAGAATTCCTTCAAAATAATGCTCTTCTTTGTTTTCTACAAAAATAAAACTCCCTATCATATTAGATAGAGGAGTTTTATTGAACATTATTTTAAAAGGTTTTCCATTTCATTTAATTTTTCTTCAAAAACTTTAAGAGCTTCTTCGATTGGTCGAGCTTGTGTCATATCGACTCCTGCTTTTTTCAGTACTTCTATTGGGTAATCAGAACTTCCTGCTTTTAAGAAGTTTAAATAACGTTCAACAGCCGGTTGCCCTTCTTCTAAAATTCCTTTACTTAAAGCTGTTGCCGCACTAAATCCTGTCGCATACTGATACACATAGAAGTTGTAATAAAAATGAGGAATTCTTGCCCACTCACGACCAATTTCTTCATCAATCACAATATTATCACCAAAATATTTCTTATTTAGTTGATAATATTCATCTGTAAGAACTTCAGCAGTTAGTGGCTCTCCATTTTGCGCTTTTTGATGAATAATTTGTTCAAATTCAGCAAACATCGTTTGACGGAAAACGGTACCTCGGAATCCTTCTAAATAATGATTTAATACATATAAACGTTGTTTTTCATCTGTTAAAGTTTTCAACAAATACTCAGTAAGCAAATTCTCGTTACATGTTGATGCGACTTCGGCAACAAAAATTGTATAATCTCCATATGGATATGGTTGATTATTTCGAGTATAGTAGCTATGCATGGAGTGCCCAAATTCATGAATTAGCGTATATAAATTATTAACATCATCTTGCCAGTTCATTAGAATATATGGGTTTGTTCCATATGCTCCTGATGAATAAGCGCCACTTCTTTTGCCTTTATTTTCATGAACATCTACCCATCTATTTTCAAAACCTTCTTTTAATACCTTAATATAATCTTCTCCCAGTGGTGCTAGAGCCTTGATTAGTATTTCCTTTGCCTCTTCATACGTAATTTTCATTTTTGTATCTTTTACTAAAGGCGTATAAAGGTCATACATGTGAAGTTCATCCAAACCTAATACTTTCTTTCTTAACTCTACATAACGATGTAATAATGGTAAATGGTCATTTACCGTGTTTACTAAATTCTCATACACTGACTCAGGAATATTATTTGCACTTAATGCCGCTTGTCTAGCCGAATCATAGTGGCGAATATCCGCACTGAAATTTTGTTTTTTAACATTTCCTGAGAGCGTACTAGAGAAAGTATTTAAATATTTGCCGTACGTATCATAGACAGCTTTAAAAGCCTCCTTACGGACACGTCTATTTTCACTTTCTAAAAATCTTACGTAACGACCATGTGTGACCTCAATATCCTCATCATTTTCGTCTTTAATTGTTGGAAATTCTAGATCAGCGTTATTTAGCATACCAAATGTATTACTTGAAGCATCAAATACTTCTGATGCCTTAGCAAGTAAGGCTTCCTCATTTGCAGATAACACATGTGGTCTTTGTAGATTAATTTCTTCTAAACTATGTTCATATAATTTCAAATCATTATTTTCTTTAATAAAAGAAGTTAATTTTTCTTCATTAATAGCCAAAATTTCTGGTACAACAAAGGCAAATGCACTTGCTGCTTGAGAATATAAAGATTTTGCTCGATCATCAAATCCTTGATATTTTGAATTCGTTGTATCCTGATCATAACGCATATGAGAATATGTATATAATTTTCCTAGACGCTCAAATACATGATCTTGAAATTGCAAACCTTGAAACAATTTCTCGGCACTTTCTCCTAAAGTTCCTTGATATTGACTCGCTTTCGCTAATTCTTCTTTGACTTCTGTAAATTCTTTATCCCAATCTGCATCTGATGCAAATATATCTTCTAATCTCCAGGTATCTTCAACCTGTATAGCATCACGACTTGGTAAAGCATTTGTAGATTTAGCTTCTGACATAATAAATCCTCCATTTCAAAATTAAGTATTAACTATAATTTAGATTATACTATTAATTCTGTTATATCCTAAAAAAACCTGCTTCTTTTATTATTTAAGCACTTATACTTTATGAATCATTCGCATTTTTCATGAGTTCCTCATATATATTAGCCACTTTCAAATTGAACATTTTTTCACGTTCTGGAAATGCTGGATTATATAGCTCTACCTTCCTTTTTAACACATACACATCCGGAGCCATTTCTTCCAAGAACTCTAATCGGACGAGCATTTGAATATAATATTTCATCGGTAAAAGCGGATTGATTGATGAAAAGTAAGGAAGAATTCTAAGACATATGAATTTTTCTTTTATACTTTGTATAAGAGATCTCTGGCATTCATGTAAATAAATAGTGTCCCCAATAGCTTTCTTACTTATCACATTTTTATATATCCAGAATTGCCAATGAATTGCATTCGTCTCATAGAGATGCATATATGGTACAGGAATACCAATTTCATTTGGAAATGTGGAAGGAAATATTTTTTCTAAATAGATAGATTTAAAAAAAGGATGATTCACATCAACGTATAAAGTAGCACTCTGACGCCACAATTGTTTTTTATTCATCCATTTTTGGATAGCGGAGAAATGTCGAGGTATACAGGATAATAAATGTTGAAAAGTTAATTGATTTACTGGATATGTTTGTGGGTTGGAAAAAGTAGAACGTGAAGAGAATGGGGTGAGTTGCTGTAAGATCGTAAATTGTTGAGTATATGGAGAAAAAAATCGGATAATAGGACATTTTATAGTTCCTGCCGATGTGTACCATTGAAACGCTGAAAGTATATATTCCGTTGGTCGTTTAATCTTTAAATGTCGAGAAGATAGTATCCATATTGGTGTAACGCCATTTTTTCTATAGAAGACTGTCCTCTTTTTTATATCTTCTGGAGAGATGATTGAACATTGATATTCTATAGCGAACTTCTTTCCATCATTCTCAACGTAAAGATCTGCTCTTTGTTTAAACGATGGAAAGAATTTTTCCATTTGTACATTGAGATTTTGTTTTCTTAGCCACGTATATAACAGCTGTTTTCCTAATAGATGTTCTTCAGTTTCGCCCTCTGTAGCGTAAGAACAAGACTCATTAGCTTTATGAGCAAAATGTGCCACCTTTATCTTTCCCGCTTTTAAAAAGACTCTACTACCACAACAAGGACAATAAAATTGTTTCTCTCGATTTTTCAATATTTTCTCGTTGTTAGTAGATAACAATGAATATAGTATGCCCTCTTTATTTTTAACAATGAGCAAATTTCCACACTCCTTTCTGAGCACTTTAATCAATACATTCAACACAACAACAGAAAAACCCTTCCACAAAAACCGCTTTCTAAACGATTCTAAGGTTGGTGAATAGAACCGACAGTAACTGGTCAATTAGAATGGAAGGTGTGAAACTTCTGTGGGAGCAGGCGGGCAGTGGGATGCCTCAGCTGCTGTATTCAATGAGATTATCCTTACTCCACAAAAGCACCATTCTAGTGTAGTATTCAATTCAACTTATACTCTCCTTTATTCATAAGCAACAAGTAAAGAGCAGCCATAAAAAAAAGAATCATCCACTCTTAGTTTCGAATACTAAAAGGGATCATTCTTTTATTCTAGAAATATAAATGCTAAAGCTTCATTAAAGTAACGGTGATAGTAGACGACATGTTGACTCCATTAAACGAATTCCTATATGTCTCTTATTAAATGATTCCAAATATAGTTGCTGAGATTCTTTTAAATCTTCATTAAAATCATCTACAAGCTTTTGTGTGCTACTTGTCCGATAAAGGAAAGCATTTACTTCAAAATTCAAATGAAAGCTTCTCATATCCATATTTGCCGTACCAATTGAAGCAAGCTCGCGATCTACAATAACAATTTTGCTATGCATAAATCCTTTTTTATATTGATATATTTTAACACCAGCTTCTAATAAATCTTTAAAATAGGAACGAGAAGCATGCCATACGATCCATTTATCAGGCTTTTTAGGAACTAACAACCGTACATCTATTCCACTTAAAGCAGCCACCTTGATAGCTTGAAAAATATCTTCATCTGGTATGAAATAAGGTGAGGCAATCCATACCGTTTCTTTTGCCGAGGAAATCATGCTGAAGAATATATTTTTTATAACACTGTACTCATTATCAGGTCCACCTGCAATCATTTGAACCCCGCCATGATTATTTAAATGTGGTGTTAGCGGCGTTAAATATTTGTCAGTTAAAAAACTACGATTTGTACTATAATACCAATCTTGCAAAAATATAAGCTGTAAAGAACGAACAGCCTCACCCTTAGCCATTAGATGCGTGTCTCTCCAAAAGCCAAAGCTTTTATCTCTCCCTAAATACTCATCACCGATATTAAGTCCACCCACAAAGCCAACATGACCATCCACTACCACAATTTTTCTATGATTTCGGAAATTCGCTTTATTATTAAGCACTGGTATTCGAACTGGTCCGAAGCGAGCAACCTCTACTCCACCATTGATTAATTGATTAATGTATGATTTTGATAGCTTCCAAGAACCTACTGCATCATATAAAAACCGTACTTTAATTCCTTGTCTCGCTTTATCTAGTAAAATATCTTTTATTTCATTACTTATCTTATCATCACGAACAATGTAATATTCAATATGAATGTGATGGGTTGCTTTTTTTAACTCTTCAATGATTGCTGAAAAGGTTTCATCACCATTTGTTAGAATCTTTGTTTTGGTTGCAAAAGAAATAGGGCTATTGCCAATTCGCTGTGCTAACGTAATAAGTTTACGTTGATGTTCAGCCATTGTCGTAAATCTTTCTTCACTTATTGAACGCTCACCTTCAATTTTTAAATAGGCCTGCTTGTCCAAAAAATATTTTTTCCTATACATTTTTTCTTTTCTGAAGTTTCTTCCGAACAAGAAATAAAAAATAAATCCAAACAAAGGAAACGCAGCAAAAACAATAAGCCATGTTAACGTTTGTGTAGGATGTCGATTTTCAAGGAAAACAACAAGCGCTAAAACCCCTGCAGAAACCGTAATTAAAATACTCAAAAAGCTAAAAATATTTGCTTCTACTACATCTCCCCAAAATAACCATACACCCAATATTAAACTTAAAAAAATGATAACTCTAATCGTATTTTTCATTATATCCCCTCACCCTACGTTTACGAACAACTTGTACAATATAAGTTTAGGAGCGCAATATCAAATAACAATGTCCCACTTTCTGCATAGGTATTCAACTAACCATGTTCAAACACCCATTAGTTCTTTGAAATAACTCTGTAAAATATACTGTTAAAATTAGCGAAAATGATCAGTTCCCACGGTTAACTCATGAACCTACTAACTTCAACTTTCACTATGCTTATTCCCTTTTTTACATAAAATTAACAGATCTATTTCATTTTTATTAAGGAGATTTATCGAAGTTTAAGATTGGCCTCTGAAAGCCTGGGGAGGACTCTGAAAAGGAACATCTAAAAACGATGATAGCAGAAAGAAAAATGGCAACTTCAATCAAATATGGTTTATTCACTTTTAAAAAGCCGATTTCAAAAATAGAAACCGGCCCTTACCTATACAAAATATTTTCTAATTGTAGAAAAGACATCTTCTTTAATGATTTCTTTTCCATATTCCTGTAATCGATAAAGCGTTACTGCTGATTCATGCCCGTATTCAAATAGAACACTTAATATATTATCAATCTTATCTTCTGCAATATCTTCCTCGAACTCTGCGTATAAATAGTATTTATTTTCAAAAGAGTATAACGACGTCTTAAAGCCTTCCAATCCATTTTGTTTGCTTAAAGAAATCACATCTTCAAAATCCTGGAACATAATCGCACATTCAAGAACATCTAGATCATATTCAACAGTAGTATCCGTCTCATCATCCTGTTTAACTTGAAAGTGCTCATCGAGAAGAGATTCGATTCTTTCATCAACGGGTAAATCTTTTAATTTCTCATCAGATATTGGAAGTTCTAGCTTTTGACCATCTTTGGTAAACTGAGCTTTTGTAACCATGATTTCTAAACCTTTATCTAAAGCTTGGACTTGAATCCAAAGTGGACCCTCGATAGCAAACTCTTCCTCATGATGAATTTCGTCCATCATTTCCCAAAACAATTCTTCACTTCGATCACGGTTATACCATATCTCATCACGATCAAAGCCTCGTTCCTCTATGTCTAAATATGAAATATAAAACTTTACTGTATGTTCGTTAATACGTTCAATTTCCATTGATCTCCTCTCCCTTCTACCTGAGAATTGTACTGAAGGGAATTATCCCTAGTATAGTGAGAACTTTCTTACATTTTTAGTTCCCTTATTTTATCAGTTAAAAACGTAATATTTCGTTTTACTTTATTTTATGATAAAAGCGAAAAGAAGGAAAACAAAATGCAGTATAAATACAAAAACAATCATTTGCCTACAACGATTTCCCCTCATTCTACATAATAACATTCTAATAATCAAGAGCAGTGATACACGCTATCTATTATTATTATATCAGATATGTTTAAACATTGAATGATACGATGTTTACTCCTTCACCAAAGATGTACTTGAACATATTGTATACTAGCTACCATTAGAAATACAAAAGATGACTCCGTTTCACCTTATTGTCATTTTCTCACTATTAAATGCTCCATAAGTTCATGACGATCTTTTTCCACAGAAACCATTAACCCTAAAAACAAAAAAATACTCTTGACGAAGACTGTCAAGAGTATAAGTATATTAGTTGACCATACGTTGAGCTTCGCGAAGATGATACGTACGTACTTTTCTTGGTAAGAATCGACGAATTTCATCCTCATTATATCCAACTTGTAATCGTTTTTCATCAAGAATAATTGGTCTACGAAGTAAACCAGGATTTTCTTTAATAAGACGATACAGTCTTTGTAAAGGTAATGTTTCCAAGTTAACGTTTAACTTTTGAAATGTTTTGGATCTTGTAGAAATAATCTCATCTGTTCCATCTTCAGTCATTCGTAAAATTTCTTTAATCTCATCAATTGACAGAGATTCAGAGAAAATATTTCTTTCAACGTATGGTATGTTATGTTCTTCAAGCCAAGCTTTAGCTTTACGACAAGATGTGCAACTTGGTGATGTATATAAGGTTACCATAGATAATCACTCCCCTTTGTATAGAACCCTTAATCTATGATTGGGAAAACTTTTTTCCGCTAATAAAATTAAAACCCTAAATTAAAATTACTTTAAATAAGTAATATCTATAGTTTATTATACATCATATTTTTTGAAAATGAACATCTTTTTATAAAATAAAAAAAGATTAACTTCTCTTTATTTTATAAGGTTTTTTCAGATATTTTTACATTTCTGGTGTTCTTTTTCATAAAATACATATATTACACCTTATTGAAAACATAGTATTAATTTTCTCATTTGTCACCGTTTATCCATATTTCAATATAACTATAGATGGTTACATTGTTTCATCTTCTTGTTATTCTTTACCCAATATCGAAAAAGACGAAACCACAAATTATAAAATTAAGAAGTGTTTTAATTTCATATAAAATCACGCCCTATACTACTATATCTCTTTACCTCCAACTATTAAAGACCTTTATGAAAAAATATTTCAATAAATTTAACTTTTCATATATTTTCTAATATTTTACAATGGATATATACATATTTAACCAAAAAGGAGGATTATGTATGGTCGGTTATGTGACGGACTTCTTAATTGTTGCTTTTTTGATCATTCTTCTAACTGCATTAAACGGTGTGATTAGTAATACAATCGGAGAAAAACTTTTCGGCGGAAAAAACAAAAATGTCTATAGTGATGCCTCACTAAAAATCCAGAGCGGTTGGAAAGCCGTTAGGAAAGACACAAATTAAAAA
>NZ_CAPG01000010.1:0-43470 GCF_000321185.1 Bacillus sp. AP8 | reverse complement strand
TGTTTTATGATCGCACTAATAGATGTCCACATGTCTCATGGAGGTCAACCATCCCATGTCTCACAGAGTCTTCGCTCTCAAATTCCTACGTCCAATCTTTCCATGAGGTGGATGTCAGTTATGCTGCCCCGTTTCTTCAAGCGAATTTATTTACAGGGTATTTTGGATATTAGTTAAATAAAACAAGCCCTAGAGAAATAATCTAAGGAAACAACAACTCAACTTTTCTATAAACGTCCCATCTTTTTTTACAAACATCGTGACTTTTTTAATACACTAGTTTCATGATAGTTCACTTTTCCATATTTATTGAGAGAGTATAGAACACTTTAAAATATAAGTATCAAGAGAAAATTATATTGAGGAAAATAAAGAAATGAACAAAGTAAAGAAACAGGAAAAATAAGAAGAAGTGGTATTTAAAAAGACTTTTCGCCAATATAAAATAGTAGACATTAACTCATCAACTTTTAGTAAATACACAAACGATGGTTGCCATAAGGATGTATAGAAAAATACTGAAATCAGAATTATAGATAATAACAGGCATTTCGATTATATAAAAAGCGTGTACCTCTTAAGGTAACACACTTTTTTTCATACTATTTTAATAACTATCATCAATTATTATTAAGGTTACTCTCATATTGAATTTTATTACTTAGAACATCATCATAAAATTGCTCTTTCGTGTCAATATAATCAATAGATTCTTCAATCTCCTGCAATTTCTCCAGCAACGCTTTTTTCTTAAATTCCAGTATGCTTTTTCTTTTCGGTATGGATGATTCACCTATTAAACATAAATTAAGATATTCTTTCATTTCCTTAATGCTCATTCCACATTTTTTCAGACAGGATAGACTTTTTATCCATGCAATATCCCTGTCATCAAAAACTCTGTAGTTGCGCTTATCTCTTTTTACATTAGGTATCAGTCCTTCATTGCAGTAATATTTTAGTGTTTCATAGGTCATCCCTACTTGCTTACATACTTCTTTCATTGAATACATAAAAACCTCCTATTTAAACAGTCCAGAAGTTAAAAATAGATATTGACCGGTAGTTACTACCGGGTAATATACTTTTATTGTACTTAAAAAAGCAATTACAGTTAAGGAGGAATAGACTATGGAATATGTAAAATTGAATAATGGTGTAAATATGCCAAAGCTAGGTTTCGGGGTATTTCAGATTCCAAAGGAAGAATGTGAAAAATGTGTACTTGATGCAATTAAAGTAGGTTACAGACACATTGATACAGCACAATCTTATTTTAACGAAGAAGAAGTCGGTAATGCAATCAGTAAGTGTGGTGTACCGAGAGAAGAATTGTTTATTACTACAAAGGTATGGATTGACAATTACGGTTATGAAAAAGCTAAACAATCTGTATTAAAGTCTATGCAGAAGTTAAAAGTTGATTATATCGACTTGGTTCTGCTTCATCAGCCATACAGTGATTATTATGGTGCCTATCGTGCACTGCAAGATTTGTATGAACAGGGAAAAATCAGAGCGATTGGAGTTAGTAACTTTTCTCCAGATAGATTAGCTGATATTGCAGCCTTTAATAAAGTTACTCCGCAGATAAATCAAGTAGAAACAAATCCATTACATCAACAGATTCAGGCACAGCAAAATATGATAGAGCGTAATATTCAGATAGAAGCGTGGGCTCCTTTCGGTGAAGGGAAAAATAATATGTTCCAAAATCCTGTCCTAAAAGAAATTGCTGATAAATACAATAAATCTGTTGCACAAATTATTTTAAGATGGCTTATGCAAAGAGATGTTGTTGCTTTGGCAAAATCTTCTCAGGTAGAACGTATGAAAGAGAACTTTGAAATATTTGATTTTAGATTATCAAAGGAAGATATGGATAAAATCGCTACTTTAGATACGAAAACAAGCCTATTTTTTGACCATCAAACTCCAGAAACTGTTGATTGGTTTAGACAAATGATAGAAGAAAGAAAAGGTAAAATTTAATATCTTTTGCATAAAAAAGAATGTTTTCCTTTATTAACGCTAAAAAGTGGAGATAATGTGGGAAATGATAGTTATATATTTTAAAGAATATGAAAAACAGATTTTTCAGCGTCCTGACACTAGTTACTTAATAACAAGGCAATTTAATACTGAACCTTTTTACCCGTACCACTAGATAAAAAGAGAACACAATTATATTTTACCTCAAAAGAGTTTGACCTATCTTGAGTTCATAGATGAAAATTATTATCCATGAACTAAGGGCAGCATAAGAGAATACAGGAAATCAAGATTATCTTCTCAATGCGACCATTCAAGGGTCGCATTTTATTGTATGTAAGGGAATTTCAATTTACAAGTGCTCTGATTGTTATTTAGAAATATATTTTGGATATTAACCAAAAAATTTAATGAATAGGAAGCATCTATCCTCAAAGTATTTTCCATTTTATCTCTCCCTTTAGTTGCAAAACAAAAAAGAGCTGATCACACAGCTCTTGATATAGAAGTAAAGCCCCCGTTAATTGAATAAAAAACTAAAGGACCTAGAGACGTTCTATTCTTTTATCACTTCAAAGGGAGCAGCGACATATGTGGCTCCAAAACTTTGTATAACTCTGTATTCACCTGTGACTAATTTTTCTTTCAAGGAACTTAACAAGCATGTTTTTGATTTTTTCTCATTAAGCTGAAGAGTGTACCCTGTATCAATAACTGCTATATCTTCTTTAAAAGGATAGGAATACCAAGTTCCATTTATATTTCTCTCTAAATAAAACCCCTCACCGTAAGTAAATTCATCTTGACTTTCATTCTGAAAATTAACAGTGATTTCATTATCCGTTGTTTTATATTGTTCTTTTTCAGTCTTTATTGATATACCATTATTTGAACTTAAAAGTTCTTGTTCTGTTGCCTTTACAAGCGTTTCTTCCGACTCTTCTATTACCATTGATTGAGTTTCCGTTTTCACATTTCCACTACACACTACTAAAATGATTGTTCCAAGTAAAAATCCAAGAGAAAAATATTTTTTCAACATTCTCACCCCTTAAAAAAACTACATCTGTTAAAATGCTATGCATTCTATTAATCATTATATGCTCTTTCATATAAGTTTGAAGGGTCTTGAGAATAGATTATAAACAAATAAACTGGGAGGATCTAACAAACTTTAAGATAATTATTTCAATTCAATCGTATCCAATAGGGGGATTCATGACCTTGAAATTGGCCTCACAGAACGTATAAACATAAAGTGTAAAGTACTAGCTTCGAGCGAGCAGAAGTTTCCATTAGAAACTATTTGATTCCCTATTTTCAAGCTACACCTTTAGATAAGATTACAATGTATGATATTAATCAGTTGTACGTACAGAAATTACAAACTGGGCTAGCCAACGCTACTGTCAAACTCATGCATAATATCTTGTCAAAGGCTTTTCAAAAGGCTCTTAAATGGGGATTAATTAAAAGAAAGGATGCATTAGCCGATTACAAATTACAGCAGGACGAGCATCCAATGGATTTGGTTTTCCCTTCAAAGAACGGCACGTACCTAGAGCCGAGAAATTTGTTGCGCAAATATAAAATGCTCATTAAGAAAGCAAACGTACCGTATATACCGTTTCATAATTTGCGTCATACACATGCAACGATTTTAATGCGGATGGGTGAAAATCCAAAGGTTGTTAGTGAACGACTCGGTCATGCACGAGTCGGTATTACGTTGGATATCTATTCTCATACAAATGAGGAAATGCAGAAGAAAACTGCAGAGAGATTTGATGAAAACTTCTGGACATAATGGACAAAAAAGAAAAAATACAACCGCTAGAAGCATTGATACTGTAAGCTGAAGTGAGCTTTTTGTGCAGTCTATGTGCAATGAATAAAAATACAGGGATAAAATGGTTTTATCTAAAAACAAACAAAAAGCCCAAACCCTTGATACCACTGGGTTTGAGCTTCGCTAAAATGATGACCCGAGAGGGATTCGAACCCTCGACCCCATCCCTGTCAATTTTGTTTGGTAAAACCAAACTAGTTCAACTAAATTAAATACGTATGAAAAACATTGATTTAATAAGATTTCTATATCCTTTAAAATCAATTCAGTTAAATAAATTAAACTCAAAAAAATAATTATGTGAGCAAGTGGTCTTCCAAACACAGCAAAAATATCAATTATTTAAAATAGGATAAAGTGAATGTAATTCATAGTAGGAAAAATAATTCTCCTTGAAAAATTTTAAACAATAGTACTTTATGGAATGTCTTATATGTTTTCTATCATGTGAATTAAGAGGCAACAACAATTGGAAGTTCTCTCTATAAAGATTTAAGATACTTGAAGAAGTGCTTTTAATAAAGTAAAGCTATACTAAATACTAAATTTTTTTTATAAGAGATAGAAATAGAAATGTTACTATATCCTTTATTTTTAAATAGTTGATCAGCATTATTATGTAATACTACAGTTGGTTCTCCTTTATTTTTTTTACAATTTCAATGTCTTTCCATTTTATATTAGTATTTGTTAAAAAACCCTCTTCAAGCGCTTTAATAACAGCTTCTTTAGAACTGAATCTGCCAGCAATATATTCAGTCCTTCTACTCTCAGGGTAATCACTTGCTAGTTCAAGTTCTCTTTGAGTGAAAAGAAAATTCATATATTTTTCATTTTTAAGTATAAGCTTAAATTCGTTTTTCTCTGATATATCTATACCGATTTTCATAATTTCATCCAATAACAGTTGCCAATTTATTTTTTATTTTTTCATTTTTTAATATCTTCACGCTCTCTAACTCTAAATGTTGTTCTAATGTCTGAGTCCATTTATATGAAATGCGATACTTTCCATTAGTATATGAATCATATTTACCCTTTAATGCAAATTCTTTAATAGAACTTTCAGTACGTAAAAGTTCATTTTCTTCTAAAATTTGATTTGTAATTGTTTTCATATTTAAATATTTATATAAATATTCATACATCTCAATCAATGCTAAGTAACCATAGCCAATTCGATATTTTGGTAAAATACTTATTGATAGTTCACATGTTCTGTTTATCCAATCAATAGATGTGATCCAACAGTAACCAACAATCTGTTCTAGACTTGTTTTAATTATATAATGACGTTTGATATCTTGTTGATGCGATATGCCTTGTAAATGAATATTCTTAATTTGATTCTCATCAAACAACATAGAAAGATGATTTAAATTTTTTTGTACATGATAATCATATAGAAGATCCATTCTATTTTTAATATCACTTTCTTCCAAATGAAAAATCAATAATTTATTTTTCATCCCGCTTCCCTCCAATCAATAAAATATAACCTTTGATTATGAAACACACCATCATAAAAAAGATGATTATTCAGATTAGCTATTTCACAAAAACCGATTTTTTGAAAAGAGGATAATCTTTCATCATTTATTTCTTCAAATTTAATAAAATTGCCAATATTATAAATATCATGAATAATATCTAAAAATTCAACTATTAAAATATCACTTTCTAATACATTATCCTTTAAACAAAGAAAATCAATAACTGCAAGGTCATCTGTAAAATCTATTATTTCTATTAGAAAAACCCCTACAATTTGATTTTCAATGTAAGCGTTATATACATTAATGTTTTTTTGTACAAGTTTCTTCTTAATCAAATTTACATTGTCCAAATATGGGTTAACTGAAAAGTAAGTTGTTTTGACATTCGATATTTGACTTAATGTATCCGTACTTTCATCTAAACTTATTTTACGAAAGTCTATCATTAATATCTCCTCCCTTCATTAGAGCCCAAATTTCTCTATTTCTTCTTTTATGGCTCCAAAATAGATGTCCAGGAATAACACCTTCTTTTTTAAAACCAGCATGTTCTAAAATATTGATTTCATTTTTCCTTTAAGGACGAATAAATCCATATATTCGATTCAATTGTAATGTATTGAAAGCATATTCAATTGATTCTTCAACTAAGTCCTCAATTTTAAGATTTAAACTATCAAATATTGAGATTTGTATTTTAGAACGTCTATTAATGAAATCTATATCTTTATAATAAACAAAAGCTTTTTCTGGTACTTCTAATAGCCTTTCATCTTTTACATTAGTGGAAACATTATATTTAGGATAATAAATTTGAGGATTATTCTCTCTTATAGAAATTATTTCCTCAGGAATCCAATCCCACTCATATATTCTTTTTGAAACTCCCCTGTATCCCATTAACATTAGCTTCCCCCCAATTCAACGCCAAATCTACTTAATTCTTGAACTTTTTCTTTCTGACTTAATTCCAATTGTTCTTGTTTTGTTATAAATTTATGAAAATATATAATCGCATGTGATCTATCATCTTTTTGAATTAAATTATCCAATTTCCCTTCTATTGTAAAACCAATGTTTTTTAATAATGTTATATAATCATCATCAAATTCAACACAGTTAGTTGCTAATTTAATAACTCTAGATTTATGAGTGAACGCTTGAATAATCTGCTCAAGGATGTAACTACATGTTTGAATATTTAATTTATTAGAGAATCTAAAATCAATACTATAGTGTTTAGCAGCTTCCATTACAAGGTTGAATTCTACTAAACCTATAACCTTATTATTTGAAGTAATAATCATTGTTTCGGATTCTACTAAGTTGAGTATTTCTTCCTCACTTAAGTATTTAGGCGACATAGTCTTAAAGTAAAAATTTGATTCAGTAAATAATTTCAATATCTCTGTTGAATAGTGATTTTCATAATTTTGAACCATAAAACTTACGTTTCCACTTTCTTTTAATCCGGCAATTTTAAATTCATTTCTTATGACTTTTAACACAAACATCATACTCACAAATCCTAAAATATTCATACAAGAAATTGTCCAATATAAGTATTCCAGTTGATTATAATGACCTGTTAGATACCAGCCAACAATAATTATTGACAAAAAATAAACTAAATTCAGTCCTAATGCTAAAAAGCCTTTATTAATCTGTTCTAGTGTTGTAATAATCATTAGAATAACACCAAAGAATACAAAGGATACTTTACTGTACATATAATCGAATCCATACCTACAGTATAGACAGATTATCGAAAAGCTAAACAGAAATGAAGAGGAGAAATATATAATGAATAACTTTGAAATTTTAACTGCACAAGACATTGCAAAACTGTTAAAGGTATCTCGCGCTACAGCATACGAAATTATGGATCGTGACGACTTTCCAACGATTCGAATCGGACGAAACAAGCGAGTAATGGCACACGAATTCATGAATTGGATTCAAAATCAAACAAATAAACAATTAGCTTAAGGGGGATTTTCATCATGTCAGTCAGAAAAACAAGTAAACATTCCTGGTCTTTTAGAGTTGATGTAGGGAAAGATCCTACTACTGGAAAACGCCGTCAAATATATCGTGGAGGCTTTCCCACTAAGAAAACTGCCGAACTAGCCAAAGCTGAATTTATGACTAAAGTGAAAAACGAAGGATTCTTTACTCCTATTAATGAGATTATGGAAACCTTTATACATAGATGGCTATACACCGTTTACAAACATGAAGTACAATCAACAACCTTTGAGCGTGCAGAGAGCACCGTAAAGAATCATATCTTACCGGCTTTTGCTCAATCTAAAGTAAACGATATAAAAACATTTGATGTTCAGCAATTCTTATCTAATAAAGCAAAAGATGGTTTATCACCAGCTACTGTGAAGGTGATTAAAAACACACTAAGCAAAGCATTCCAAACAGCGATTGATTGGGAATTAACTCGTAAGAATCCAACCGAACGCGTAAAATGCCCTTCTATTGAAAAGAAAGAAAAAGAAACTTGGAATCCTGATGAAGTCAAGAAATTTCTCAATGCATGTGATGAATTACGCTGGAAGGTTGCTTTCTCACTCGCTATACATACAGGGATGCGCCGCGGTGAAATCCTTGCTCTTAAGTGGGATACAATTAATTTTGAAGAACAAACTATTAAAATCGTAGAATCGTTAGCTTATACAAAAGAACAAGGGCTTTACTTCAAATCCCCTAAAACAACAAACTCTATTCGTGAAGTAGTTATTCCTGCAAGTCTTGTCTCCTTGTTAAAAGAACTCCAACACGAGCAGAAGAAAATGAAACTGCGAATGGGGCCCGCTTTTCACCATTACAATTTAGTTGTTAGTACAGCTGACGGTAAACCGATACACCCTCGTAATCTAGCAAGAACATTCACACAGCTAATTAATAAAGCAGGCGTTAAGAGAATCTCCCTGCATGGGCTACGACATACGAATGCTACGATTCTTATGAAACAAGGAGTCAATCCTAAAATCGTCAGTGAACGTTTAGGGCATGCGAATGTGGGAATTACTTTAGATATATATTCTCATACTGATTTAAAGATGCAACAAGATACAGCCTCTAAATTGGAAGAAATACTAGCTTAGCTTTAGCTACAAGTAATAATCTTTATAGAATAAGTCCTTATATTTTCATAGTAGATTTGTAACCATCTTAAAGACTGCCTTATGCAGTCTTTAAGATATCATTTTAGAATTGAGAAACTAATTATTTATTACTTATTTCTTAATATCTTCTTTATCTCTCACATGCCCAATTATCTTTATCTCGATCATGTTTAGATGCATAAGCAGGATGATCAGAAGCTACACCATTAGGATAAACCTTGCGCATTTCTGTACAGTTTTGAAACGATTCACTTATACTTGCTTGTACTTTAGCTTTAGCTTTTGCCTGTGCCTCTGCTTCAGCTTTTGCCTGCGCCTCTACTTCAGCTTTTGCCTGCGCCTCTGCTTCAGCTTTTGCCTGCGCCTCTGCTTCAGCTTTTGCCTGCGCCTCTGCTTTAGCTTTTGCCTGCGCCTCTACTTCAGCTTCTGGTTCATTTTCAGTCTTCACTATTTCATTTGATTTACCATTTTCTTCTATATTTTTCACTTGAACATCATCATTCTTATCCGCTTGTTCTGATTTTGTGCCACTAAAAGCTGCGCCTAAAATCAAAAATAGGATGATACCTGATGTAATTACCCAACCTGGTTTTTTGAAAGAACTTTTTCCTTTTTTATTTTGGTACAGCATGTACCAACCAATTATAAATACAAGTGTACCGATAAGTGCTATTGGTGTAGCAGTAGCCATAAATAGCATAAATACAAGAATAATAGCAAAAATGTTTCCTTTTAATTTTTTCACCCTATTAAACTCCCCCTATTCTTTCATATCGAAACAACAAATCAACCATAATTATACATTAATTACATATTTTATTTAACATATTACAAAATATCATTAGGTTTATAAAATCTATCCCTAGACCTCAAAATGTGAATCATAAGAAAAATTTTTTATATATTGACAACAAAAATATTTATGTGATATTATAAAAATTTGCACAAACAACATATATGTGTTACTCTTAAAAAGGTTACCATATATGGAGGTGGAGTATTTGTTTCAAATTGGCGATAACATCGTTTATCCAATACATGGAGCAGGTATTATTAAAGCTATAGAAGATAAGGAAGTTTTAGGGAAAATACAACAGTATTATATTATCAACATGATCAATAATGGAATGGACATCATGATTCCAACCGATAAAATATTTAACCATGGAATCCGAGCTGTTACTGAACTTGTTGCAATAACTAATCTAATACAGATTTTTCAATTTGGAGATTCAGATAACACACTTGTGCGGAAACAACAATATAAATTAAATACTGAAAAAATTAAAACAGGTAAAATACAAGACAGTGTTGAAATTGTACGTGATTTATTACGTTTAAGACAAGAAAAAGCACTGAATGAAAGCGAAAAAAAAATGTTGAGCCAGGCACAGAAATTCCTATTAAGCGAATTAACATTAATCGAAGGAATCACCGAAAAACAAATGGCCATATTTTGTTGAAATAATGACCTCTCTTTTCAATCAATACGAAGATCATCTATATGGATAAAAAAGGTTGAACAACCTTATGACGCTCAATCTTTTAATTTTCATTTGCAATAACTACCTCTTTTACTGTTTAGATAGTAATATTCATGTTTCCTCAATCAAACAGAAATGATTTTATCATTTTTCTCTATCATACAACATAATCAATCACTTAATTTTTAACCCTGATTCACACTGGCACGGTCTAGGAACCGTAAGGATGAAAGAGAGGTAGGGCTTTCATCGTTTTAGGTATTTAAAATAAACGAACTAGTTAGTATAGGATAATCTATATAACTAAGTTGAAGAAGAGAATAAAAAATTAACTTGCTGTCTGCTTAAACCTATTTAATTGGACTATGTGTTTTTGGGTGCTTATTGTCCTTGTTATTAAAGTACTGTTCTTTAGCAGTACTTTTTTAAATTTCTTGGGGTTTGGTAGGGGGATTAGTCTCGATAGCGAGTAGCAATCCGTAACGTAGTGGAGGATCTAGGGTTTTTATAACTGTGTTTATTTTTGATTTAATAAGATAAGTTTGAATGATGACGCTGTCTCTAAGAAACTAAGTACAGAGATTAATCGTATTTTTGTAGCCATAACAAGGAGTGATCAGCTATAGTAAATAAAGATTGATCGAAGTGATGTATCTTTTATAATCAGGTACGATTTTTTTATAAAAAAGTTTGATTATTTTAATCTCCTTTATTTCATTAAAGCCCCCCCGTTAGCTCTATAAGATATTGCTTGTTTTTATTCTGTATATTACTTTTATAAAAGTTAGATTAGGGATTATGAATATTCTGTGTTATACTTAAGCCTACCATTGTAAATACTACTTGTTTCATTTTTTGTTGCATACAAACCCTATTCAAAATTGAATAGGGTTTTTGTACATAAAAAACGAAATTCACAATAAAAAAGACCCTACAAGAGGGTCTTTTCTTAGCTAATATTAAGCTTTTTGAACGTTAGTAGCTTGTGGGCCACGTTGTCCTTGTTCTACTTCAAACGTTACAGTTTGTCCTTCGTCTAAAGTTTTGAAACCTTCAGTTTGGATAGCTGAGAAATGTACGAATACGTCTTCTCCACCTTCACGCTCAATGAATCCAAAACCTTTGTCTGCGTTAAACCATTTTACTTTACCTTGTTCCATAATTGCTGCCTCCTAGTGTGGTAATTCCACACAATGTGTTACTATCCTTGCTCAAATACCTTAGACGAAAAACAAAATTTATTCTCAATCTGAAACCGAACAAAAATAATTCTTCTTTAGAATAACATATTCAGCAAGATATAGCAAATGAGTAAAAAAATCAGAATGTTTAGCTTGTAAATTCGTAGTTTCCTGATGCTACCCCTCTTTACATACTAAAAAACTCTTATCATTCATTACAGGAATGTTTCCTCTTTTGTTCCATTAAGAAAAAATTCAAATAATAGTCTTACTCTTAAGCTAAACTGCTCCTTTAGCTTAATAAGAACAAGGATGTATCAG
Source organism: Bacillus sp. AP8 (assembly GCF_000321185.1). Taxonomy (NCBI): domain Bacteria; kingdom Bacillati; phylum Bacillota; class Bacilli; order Caryophanales; family Bacillaceae; genus Bacillus; species Bacillus sp. AP8. The sequence goes on along the minus strand of NZ_CAPG01000010.1, from coordinate 32,007 downwards.
AGCAACACTCTTTTAACACGAAGCCTTTAAGATATATTTTCTAAAATAGTTGACCATACTAAATAATACACCCTACCTCCATCTCAACATGGAGGTGTTTTATTGTCTGTCAAAAAAGTCGGGAAGGTATGGTCGTTTCGAATCGAAGCCAATCCAGATCCTCGTACCGGTAAACGGAAACAGATATACCGCAGCGGCTTCTCTTCAAAGAAAGAAGCGCTAGAGGAAATGTATAAGCTGCAAATGAAGGTGATGTCTGGTACGTACAATGAACCAACAAAATATCTATTCAAAGATTTCATTCTGAATTGGCTTCATGGAACGTACAAACATGAAGTGCAAAGTACGAGTTTTGAGAGAGCAGAAGCTTCCGTTAGAAACCATTTGATTCCTTATTTTCAAACTACGCCTTTAGATAAGATTACAACGTATGATATCGATCAGTTATATGCGCAGAAATTACAAGCCGGCTTGGCTAATGCTACGGTCAAAGTCATGCATAATATCTTATCCAAAGCCCTTCAAAAGGCGCTGAAATGGGGATTATTCAAAAAGAATCCGGTAGTGGATGCGACTCCTCCTTCCATTAAGAAGAAAAGGAAGCAAATATGGTCGGTGGAAGAAGCGAAAACCTTTCTGGAAGTGTGCGAGCAAGAGAATTACCTCATACCATTCCTATTAGCCATATTCACGGGCATGAGGCGTGGTGAGATTCTTGCTCTTCGTTGGATGAATGTTGACTTAACTAAAAGTGTGATTCATGTGGAAGAGTCATTGGCACGCACGAAAGCGGAAGGCTTATTTGTAAAGGAAGTGAAAACATCCCATTCGGAACGTGACGTTTTCCTCTCCCCTAGCTTGCGGGAGGCATTAGCCACTTACAAACCGCAACAGGAAGAGCATCTATGGATTTGGTTTTCACTTCAAAAAACGGTACGTATCTAGAGCTACGGGACATATTGCGGAAATATAAAATGCTCATTAAGAAAGCAAACGTACCGTATATACCGTTTCATAATTTGCGTCATACACATGCAACGATTTTAATGCTGCGGATGGGTGAAAATCCAAAGGTTGTTAGTGAACGACTCGGTCATGCACGAGTCGGTATTACGTTGGATATCTATTCTCATACAAATGAGGAAATGCAGAAGAAAACTGCAGAGAGATTTGATGAAAACTTCTGGACATAATGGACAAAAAAGAAAAAAATACAACCGCTAGAAGCATTGATACTGTAAGCTGAAGTGAGCTTTTTGTGCAGTCTATGTGCAATGAATAAAAATACAGGGATAAAATGGTTTTATCTAAAAACAAACAAAAAGCCCAAACCCTTGATACCACTGGGTTTGAGCTTCGCTAAAATGATGACCCGAGAGGGATTCGAACCCTCGACCCCATCCCTGTCAAGGATGTATTCTCCCACTGAACTATCGGATCTTACAATCTATTAAAAATTCTAAATGGTTTATATCATTCACTATAATATGGAAGAAAGAGGATTGTCAATGCATTTTCTCATCCGCTTTCTCTTCTAATTTCTGTATTATTGAAGATTGTTGTTTTTGAATAACTTTAGTAAATAAAATCAGTTGATAAAAAGGTTGGTTGCTTGGAACGACGTCTGAGGGAACAACGGAACTGGCGAGGCCCTTCACGGAGCAAGCAACATACCTCCTTGCCCCGAAAAAAAGCATCCTGTAGCGGAATTCCATTTATATTAACTACTTGTTAATAGGCAACAAAATTTTCGAACATAGACTTTCTACTTAGCATAAGTTCTTAAACAAGTCATTCTTTACTGTCTTTCATTTCTCATAAACATTTTTAAGATAACGACACCCGCTATCAGCATATAAAAGATCGATAGGCTGCAGGCTGCTAGAAACCCGATTGGAAGTCCGTTTTCACTGGATTGTTTTAATGGTTCGTATAGAAAGCGTAAGGGTGGTAGTACCCACAATATGAAGGTCAACCCTTTTGGTAATAGTGCTTCTATTTGAGTGTATGCTAAAGACATTGTTATCGTTAGTGAACATAGAAGCCAAACGTATTTGGATTCTGTTATTTTGGTCGCTGCAAAAAAGCTCCCTGTTAAAATACCTAATATACCTAAACCGAAATGACAGTATAATGCTAATATGTGATCAGTTGTTGTAACAGTAATAGTAAAGCTATTACTAATAATTGGGTATATATGAGCAATGATTATTAAAGGAAGCATCATAATAATGCTCGTTGCCCATTTCCCATACAGAAAATGCTCTTTTTGGCGGAGATGGACAATTAAAATATGCTTTTCGGCTGCTTCTTCTAGTCTTGATACATTCATTGAAATCCACGTCATAATAATGTACAAACCTACCGCAGAGTTTGCATAGCTGCCTAATATATCATTACTTTGATAAGCATATAGGATGACTACCCATGTTACATAAATGGCAACTGGTGGGATAAAAATTAATGAACGAATATAATTTTTTAATTGATAGGTCACAAACGATTTCATGTTATTTCTTCTCTTTCACTTCTATTATTGAGCAATCATGCTGAAGCAAGTATAGTAAGCAATCATCACATTCTCTTTCTCGTACAAGTAAATCGATAATATTTCGTTGTTCACTTTCGATTTTCCCATAAACTTTTAGTTCTTCTACTTGTAGCTTAGGTGACATTTTGACCGTAATGATTTTCATTCTTGTTTTCTCAGTGATAGCTTCAAATTTTATCATTTTCCCGTTTTCAAGAACCAATTGCTCTTCAGCTAATAAATCAACAGTTTCCTGTTCATGGGCAGTAAAGATTAGAGTTAAATCACGTTCTTTTTCTTGAATCATTTGAAGAAACGCTTTTTTTGAATCATCATCTAATCCAGTTAAAGGCTCATCTAATAATAAAATATCGCAATCATTGATAATTGCTTGAATTAATCCAGCTTTTTGTTTAGTACCTTTCGAGCAATGTTTAAGAAGAGTGTTCATATGTGGCTCGAGCTGAAATAACGTACTGTAATAATCGATTTTCTTCTGTACAGATTTAGGATGCTCTCCCCCAATAGTTCCGATATGTAATAAATATTCTTCTAGTTTAAAACGGATATGCTCAGGAAAATGTTCGGGAACATATCCAATTTTCTTTCCAAATGTATGGATCTCTCCAGATGAAGGAGCATAAATACCCGCAATCATCTTTAATAAACTACTTTTACCTGAGCCATTATGGCCTAAGATTGCCAGCTTTGTATTTTGGACAACTTCGAAGTTTAAATCATTCAAAATCTTTACATTATCAAATTTTTTCGAAACATGACTGGCTTTTATGGCATATTCTTTCATGTTCTTACCCTCATCTTTATATAGCTACTTTCATCTTATTTTATCAAATCTTACTTTAGAATAGCAGTACCTATGATTCAGAACTTTTAAACCAATCCAATATTTCGAAAAGAATAGAAATGCATGCAAACAGAAAAAAATGAACCGCTATGCTACAATTTTAATATATTTAGAGGAGGATTATGATATGAGTATTCCAATGGGGAAAATTCAAGAAATCGTGTTTCATAGTGATTCATTACAAGAAGATATCACTCTGCTTGTATATATACCTGCCAATTTTTCACCTTTACAAAAATGTACAATCTGTATTGCCAATGATGGAAAAGATTATTTTCAAATGGGAAGAATCGGTCGTGTAACAGACTCATTATTGTATGAAGGAGAAATCGAGAATATCATTATAATAGGTATTCCTTACAATGATGTTCAAGATCGTCGCACAAAATACCATCCTGATGGTGAAAAATTTGAAGCCTATGTTCGTTTTTTAGCTCATGAGTTGGTTCCATTTTTAGAGGAAGAGTTTCCTTCCTATGGTGTAGGACACGGAAGAGTATTAATTGGTGATTCATTAGCCGCTACTATTTCATTAATGACAGCCTTACGTTATCCACATACATTTGGCAAAGTACTAATGCAATCTCCCTATGTAGATGAAAAAGTGTTAAGTGCAGTTAAGGAATGTAAAGAACCACATCTCCTAAAGTTATATCATGTGATTGGCAAACATGAAGTCGATGTACCTACTACTGATGGAAAAAGAAGTAACTTCATAGAACCAAATCGAGAGCTACATAAAGCCATTTTAGAAAAGCAATTTCCACATTTCTATGAAGAATTTGATGGCGAACATACATGGAAGTATTGGCAAAAAGGTCTGCCACAAGCGTTACAATATATATTGTCTTTAGATGAATAAGACTATTAGATTAATTGATACTTAGGTTGATCTATTCATTCTTCTCATCAATTTATAATGGTATCAATTGGGTACTTACTGTCTCTAAATCTTTCACATATACCACAACACCTTTAGATTTTAGGGACAGTTTGAACAAAATAAAATAATTCCAAATATTTTTAATTTTTTGTTATAATGGAAGAACTTATCAAATATTAACTAATTACCTTTTATGAAGGAGGCTTTTTTATGAAATTTGGTATTGCTATATTTCCATCAAAAAAACTTCAGGACTTAGTCAACTCTTATCGTAAACGATATGATCCACACTATTCTTTGATACCCCCACATTTGACACTTGTATATCCATTTGAAACTTCTGAAGCAAATGTAAGAGAGATTGTAAAACAAATTGAAGACATTACAACAAATAGTCAACTAATTGATTTAAATATTTTAAAGGTTAGCTCGTTTCAGCCAGTAAATAATGTCATTTACTTAAAGGTTGACGCAAATGAATCACTTGAAGCTTTACAAAAACAATTGCATAATAACGTAACAGATACTGAAGAGGAATATTCCTATGTTCCGCATATAACACTTGCCCAAAAGCTATCAAATGATGAACATTCAGATATACTAGGGCAGTTAAGTATGCTAGATTTTCGACATAATGAAATCGTGGATCGTATTCATTTGTTATATCAATTAGATAACAATTCATGGTCTGTATATGAAACATTTCGTCTAGGAAAGGAATCATAATTAGTGAACGTAGAAATCGTAAAAAATAAACAACAGCTAGAAGAAGCATTTTCTATCCGTACAAAAGTATTTATCGAAGAGCAAAAAGTAGACGTAGAAGAAGAAATTGATCAATTCGAAGAAAGCTCAACTCATTTTCTACTTTATAATGAACATCAGCTTGCCATTGGTACTGGACGCTTTCGCGTTGTCGATGGAGTTGGAAAGGTTGAACGTATATGTGTTCTTCCGGATGTTCGAAAAAGCGGCGCTGGAAAAATCATTATGCAAGCGATCGAAGATTATGCCATGAAGCAAGAGCTTCCTAAGCTCAAACTAAATGCACAAATACATGCCATTGGTTTTTATGAAAAGTTAGGATACAACGTTGTTTCTGACGAATTTTTAGACGCTGGAATCCCTCATAAAACAATGACAAAAACGCTATAAACTAGCTATGGTTATTCTATTAAATGGCGTTTATCTCTATTGAAGTGTTTGACCAACATTAAACAATTAAATACCTAAACAAATGAGGGTGACAGGAGAATATTTCAGTTCTTCCTATCACCCTCATTTTATATAATCCATCTTATTCAACATTGTCGATTTCAAATTATATCTATTGTTTATCGGAATGGAGTAGTAATAATATATCCTGTATAATACATCCATTCTTTTAGAAAGAACGGTAATTTTGCTTCAAAAGTTCGATAGGCAGAAGTTGGTGTTGGAGAAGAATATACATTTAAATCTAGTTCTTTTGCTAGAATGACAGACCGTTTCATATGTAAAGGGTCACTCACTAAAATATAGGAATCGAAGTCGTAGTGTTTTTTCTCTACTTCTTCAAGCGCATATTGTAAATTCTCTTTTGTCACCATTGATTTCTCTTCTATTATTATATCTTCTTTCTTTACGCCTTTTTCTATAGCATAATCCATGGATGCTCTTGCTTCAGATTTCACTTCACCAGGAGCTAATCCCCCAGTAAAAATAATATAATCGACAGTTCCATCTTTATATAATTTAATAGCATGGTTGACTCTTTCTTTTAAAACTGGTGAAGGTTTTCCGTTCCATGCTGCTGCGCCTAATACTATAGCAGCATCGCTTTTCTTTTCATCATTTTTCATACCGAAAAAATATACACTTAATCCTGTATACATAAAAAAACAAAAAACGACAATAAAGGACCATTTTAAGAACCTAAACATATACCAATCACCTTTAAAGAAAATTTTGTGTAAAAAAAAGTCAACAAGGTCATCATACAACGTTTTCTAATGAAAAACTAGCATTTCACAAGTATTTTCAATATAAAAATTGTTAAACGAGCAAAAAGTCCTCGCATCTTCCCATTTTCTTTTTTTGTCAAAATTTGTTTTTTATTATGATTTTCTATCAAAAGTTCAAACGTATGAAGTAAACTTTCTAGTTCTAATTAAAATCTGCATAAAAATAACGGATTTCTAAAAAATAGTAGTGTTTAATAGTACAGTGAGTCATTATGTTCCGCTACTACTTACTTAATGGCAACAAAGTCTAGAAAAAAACAAATAAGCTATCCCCATTTTCATAAGAATAGCTTATCCTGACAAAGATGATTTTTTAAGTAATGGTGTCAATGAGTACACCCTTTCCAGTAATATGCGGAGCGCTTATAAAAGGCTGCTCAATCGTAACATTTCGTTTTTTGTTCTCTTTTTTTTCTATATAAGCAGGCTTTTGCTTTGATGGATTATTATAGCCGTTTTCTTCACTTTTCACATGTAATATAGCTGCAAACAGAGGCTGTATTCCTTTTACATTTTGATAGGATGCTAGTCTTTCATCGCTATAAGAGACTCGATTTCCATATTGAATAGATTCAAAAGGAATGACTGGAGGAATATATCCCATGTTTATCACCTCTACTTTTTAAAGTATCTATTTACATATTTACCCTTTTAAAAAATTTTGAAACACACGTATTATATACTTTTGGTTTAGTCTATGATTTGTTAATATGAAGATTGACTACTTTTTAACACTAGTGATAATGATTTGAGGGAAAGTTCATGAAACATGCAAAATTTCATCAAGAAATGATTGATTTAACTAAAATATCCGCAGATCTCCTTCAAGTTACATTTGAACGAGGTAAAAAAGGATTGTTAACTTGTCCTGTATGTAAAGAACAAGTTCGACTTTACCTAGGGATAAACGAAGCTCCACATTTCTATCATGTTGGTAAATCAAAGCCTCCATGCGAAATGCATATCGCTTCACCTACTTCGAAAGAATCAGACATGTATATTGAAAGAAATGGGTTTAAGCTCCCTACATCTAGAAGTATTACAAAAGAAATTGAACCTATCTCATATAAAAATTCGAAACCGATAAGTGGAAATCCTGCTTATATTTTATCGAAACCTAAAATAAGTGAAAATCTTCATCCTTATTTGCATTTATTAGAGGAGCAAGGTGGTGTCGTTCTAGATAACGATCAGCTTCAGGCTGTAACAACGATTGATGGTCCTCTCCTCGTTCTATCTGGCGCAGGTAGCGGAAAAACTCGCGTTCTAACGGCACGAACAGCCTATTTAATGAGAGTTGCTCAAGTTCCTCCATCGGAAATTTTACTCGTTACCTTTACAGCAAAAGCTGCTAAGGAAATGAAGGAAAGGATGCTTGGTTATCCTGATATTACAAACAAAGATGTAAATTGCCTAGTCTCTGGAACGTTCCATAGTATTTTCTATAAGATTTTACTTTTTCACGAACCACAATATTGGCAAAATAATGCTCTTATTAAATTCGATTGGGAAAAAGAATTTATTCTCAAATCTGCTGGTAGAGAACGTGGACTTGACGATAAAGAATTTGCCTATGATGCTGCTTTGCAGCAAATCGGTTTGTGGAAAAATTCACTTCTGTTCCCTGAAGAGATACGTGCACAAGACAAATGGGAAGAAGATTACTTATACCTATATAAAAAATACGAAGCTGAAAAAAGCCGAATCGGAAAATTTGATTTCGATGATATGTTAATTGGCTGTTATACGCTTTTTATGAATAATCCTGATATTCTAGAAAAATATCAAAATCGTTTTAAATATATCTTAATAGATGAGTTTCAAGACATAAATAAAGTGCAATATAAGCTTATGAAAATGCTTAGTAGAAAATCGAATAACATTTGCGTTGTTGGCGATGATGATCAATCCATTTATGCATTTAGAGGAAGCGACCCATCCTTCATATTAGATTTTGAAAAGGATTTTACAAACACAAAGGTCATTAAGCTTTCACAAAATTATCGTTCATCTCATCAAATCGTTGCTACAGCCAATCGAATTATCGCCAAAAATGAGAGACGAAAAGTCAAAACAATGGTAGCACAGCACGATCAAGGAAGTGCTCCTATCCTTTTTTATCCACAGGACGAAGAACAAGAAGCAACCATGATTGTGACAGATATCGCTGAAAAAATTGAAAATGGGGCAAACCCATCTGATTTTGCTATTTTATATCGTACACATACAATGTCTCGTGCCATTTTTGAAAGATTAGCAGAATCCAATTTACCATTTGTTATTGATAGTGATGCAGAAGCGTTTTATCAACGTCGGGTTGTTAAAAGTATGCTTGCCTTTCTACGATTATGCCTAAACGAAGATGATCTAGGAGCATGTGCCGATTTACTACCTGCTTTGTTCCTAAAAAACAGCATGCTTCAGGAGATAAAAGCACAAATCATTTTACAGGATTGTAGTGCATTAACAGCTCTTTCAAAAATTAAAACGGGACATGCTTTTCAAGAACGAAAACTATCAAAGTTAGCTACACAAATTAGAAGTCTGCAAAATTTGCCACCTTACGCGGCACTTGAGCGAATTGAAAAAGATTTTGGCTTCAATGATTATGTCAAAAAGCGTGGCAATGAAGGCAGCAAGATGGAAAAAGGATCGGATGATGTTCGAAACTTGAAAGTTGCCGCCAAACGCTTTACAGATTGCCAGACATTCATTGAACATGCAGACCATATGAATGCTATGAATAAAGAAGTGAAAAAACTTTCAAAGCACTTTCCTGATGCTATCTCACTAACGACTATTCATCGCTCCAAAGGACTTGAATATAAAAATGTTTATATTTTAAGTGCAGTTGATGGTGGTTTACCACATGATTTCGCCATGGATGATTATAGAAAAGGCAACAAACATGCCCTTGAAGAAGAACGACGCTTAATGTATGTTGCTGCAACAAGAGCACAAGATCAGCTGTACTTCTCCATTCTCCAAAGTCGAGGTGGCAAAACAGCGTATCCATCACGTTTTTTATATATGTAAATGTATCCGGTACTATAATTTGGCTATAACTTAAGCATTATGGGAACTCCTTGAAATAAGAGAGTTCCCTATTTTGTTATCCTTAGGAAACGTTGGTTTCTTGAAAAAACAAGAAGTGTTTAACCCAAAAGAGTATTTTTATATTTATTAAATGAAATGTAAATTTTTTTGTAAAGGCTGTTTTCTATAAGATTGTTGCTTTACAATATGTTCGATGAATAAAATCAGTGTATAAAAGGTCGGTTGAATGAAGCCTAAGGAGTGAGACTCCTGTGGGAGCAACGGGATAGGTGAGACCCCACAGGCACTACGTGCCGAGGATGCTCTCCGCTCGCCCCGCGGAAAGAGCATCCTGAAACGGAGTTCAAACAATACTCACTCCTTGTTCATTAGAAACAAAGTTTGCAAAACGAGCCTTTGTAAAAGAGGCAAGAGGCGTCTAAAAAGAGATTGAAAATCCCTTTTTAGACAGCCTCCTCTTTTCTTAAGTATTCATATTACGATTTTTTATTATTTATCATACTAGCAATTGTACTAAAATCAAGCTGCTTACCGTCATTGATAATCGAGCTTACAATTTTATCTTCCAATTCTTTATTAACCGGCTTACCTGCCATTTTCGACACACGTTTGATGACACCACGAACTGTATTTTCATCTTGGAAATTAGCGCCTTGTAAAGAATTAGCTAAATCCATTACATCCTTCATATTAACTCCTGTTTTCTTTTCCATGTTTTTAAAAAAATTAGTATCCATTGTTTAAGCCCTCCTTCTCTGTATGGTCATTGTATGAACAAATGATAAAAAAGTGCTTAGACACTGGAAACTAAATAAAAAAACATTTGGTGAAATTTTTTCTCTCGTCCATACCATTTACCCAATTCTTACATATCATAATGTGAGATTTATTTTAAAGGGGGGTAAACTATGTCTCAATCTAAGAAACGTCGTCGTTGCAAAAGATGTAATCACTTAACTTCTTGTAAATTTCATCGAAATCGCTGTCGACCTCATGAAAGTTCAAGTTCCGATTTATGTTCTACAAGTGTTATGATTAATAAACGTTCTGAAAGTAGTTCAAGTTCATCTAGCTCTAGAGAAAGCAGCCAATCTAGCCGTCATAAAAGACATTGCTGGAGAAACACACGTAATTATGGACGCTGCTGGAAAAAAGGAGAATCAAACTTCCCTGCTTAGACGCCAAGCTCTAATCGTAAACTTAACGAGGAGAGAAAATAACGTGAATAGAACAACACTAAGGGGCTGTCTGAAAAGTGATACATTATCACTTTTCAGAGGCCCCTACGCTTTATGTGATCTCCCTTTTTTATGGATATGTTTACATACATGTATTCTTCTTTTCTAAAAAGCTGATGCTACACGCTTTGTCCTGTTCTTTGCTTTATTTACTGTATAGAGTGTGTTCATCTAACACCATCTATTTTATGTAGCAGATATTAATTAACATATCTTTACAAACAAAAAAGGACGGTTTCCCGTCCTTTTTGTCTTAGCAACAGAATGAAGCTCCTACAATTATTAATAGGATAAACAGTACTACGATTAAAACAAACGTTGAACCGTATCCTCCACCGCATCCACCGCCATAGCCATATCCTGCACCGTAGCCTGCACCGTAGCCTGCACAACAGTTACCACCATATCCGTAGCCACCAAACATTCCCTTCACCTCGCTTTCGCTTAGTTCTTTTTAACATATGACAAAGTAAAGGATTATGTTTGGGCTTTTCCCTACCATCTTATTAATTTTCATTACAAGTTCTGTAAAATGAATCGTTAAAGTTGTAATATTCTATAAAAAAGCCAGTAGATTTTGATGAAATTTCAACCCTTAGGTTTAAAAATGAGAGCACCTATAAATCCGAAAATAATTGCGGATGAAATACCTGCACTCGCGATTTCAAACATTCCAGATAATACTCCAACTAATCCATGCTTCTCCGCTTCTTGTAATGCTCCATGAACAAGCGTATTTCCAAAGCTAGTGATTGGAACTGTCGCTCCTGCCCCTGCGAAATCAATGAGTGGCTCATACCAACCGAAACCATCTAACACGGCACCAATCACAACTAATAAACTAAGTGTATGTGCTGGAGTCAATTTAGCGACATCAAACAATAATTGACCGAATACACAAATCAGTCCACCAATAACAAATGCCCAGAAAAACATTGGCAACATATCGTTTTTCATTCCTTTCTTACTTTTATTCGTATTGTATAGCTACAGCATGTGCAATACATGGGATTGTTTCACCTTGTTGAAACGACAAAGGTGATAGTAATGCACCGGTACTAACTAATAAAATTCGTTTGTATGTTCCTTTTTTCATTTCATTTAACAAATGACCATAAAGTACGGTAGCGGAACACGCTGCCCCACTTCCGCCCGAAAAAACGTCTTGATTTTTACTATAGATCAACATACCGCAATCTAAAAAGCGATCTTTTTGAATCCCAAATCCATTTTCTTGCATTAAATCATACGCAACTTGATGACCAATTCTTCCTAGGTCACCCGTAATAACGGCATCATAATAATTCGGTCCCAAACCTAAATCTTTATGATGAGCTATAATCGTATCAACAGCAGCAGGAGCCATCGCCCCACCCATGTTATAAGGATCTGTTAAACCCATATCGACAACTTTACCAATAGTCGCTGCCTTTACTTTATGTATCGGCTGTTGAATATTCATACTTTTCCCTATCAAGGCAACACCTGCACCTGTCACAGTTGACTGAGCTGTTGGTGGCTTTTGCCCTCCATAATCGGTTGGATATCTAAACTGTTTTTCAACAGCGCCTTTATGGCTTGAAGCACCCGTGATAATATGATTTCCTCCATTATAATTGACAAGAAATGAAGATAATGCGAGACCTTCCATTGAAGTGGCACAAGCTCCAAAGATTCCAATATGAGGAATGGCACTCGTTCTTGCAGCAAACGTTGTGGGCGTCATTTGATTGATTAAATCTCCAGCTATAAAAAATTGCACTTGTTCTTTTTCTATTTTTCCTTTTTGAAGAACAATTTCTATTGCATCCTCCAATAGCTTTCGATTTGCTTTCTCATGTGATTCTTTGTTAACGTAATTATCATCATAAAGAAGGTCAAAATCATTTGCTAACAAACCATCTTTTTCTAAAGAACCTCCTACTACTCCTGTTGACAAAATCGCAGGTGCATTAGCAAAATTCCATGACTGTTTGCCAACTAACATGGTTTACCCTCCAATTCCTTTAATAATAGTCTTAATAAGTGCAACTACAAATGCAGAGAAAACACCAAATAAGATAACGGATCCTGCTAATTTAAAGATATTTCCACCTACGCCAAGAACAAAACCTTCCGAACGATGTTCAATTGCAGCAGATATAACGGCATTACCAAAGCCAGTAACTGGTACTGCACTACCAGCTCCACCAATTTGCCCAATCTTCTTATACAAGCCAAAGCCAGTTAAAATCATAGAAAAAAACACCATCGTCGCAACGGTTGGATTGCCAGCTGTTTGTTCAGTAAAATTAAAAAAGTATATATAAAAATACGTAACAAATTGTCCAATCAAGCAAATGAATCCACCCACAAGAAAAGCACGAATGCAATTACCTAATACCGGCCTTTTTGTTTCGTCCTTTTGCTCTAATTCCTGATATTTTTGCTGTTTAGGAGTCAGCTGATCTTGTTTTGCCATGAATACGACCTCCTTATGCCTGTTCCTTCTGAAGCTTAATGATTTCTTTGAATTGCTTTCTTGCTTTTTTCCTTGAATAATTCTCATCCTTCAAGTCTTCATTTAATTCAACGGCCTCTAAAAAGATTTTATAATCACTTGAAACGGTAAACTTATGGTCACTATATTTTTCTTCTAACTTCTTTTTTAAATCTTTTTCAATCTTTTTCATGCCAAACCGTTTCATATGTTTTACTTTGTAAGCCACAAGTACTCTTTTTTTCCCAGTGATAATAGCAGCATCATATATATCAGGAAATTCTAGAACATACTTCTGCAAATCTTCAGCAAACTTAAATTCTTCGGGTGTTTCATATAATACCGCTGGGTGAGGATTTGTCGTTTTAAATAATGCCATCTTGGCTTCGCCTTTTTTATTCGTATCCATACAGCCTGCTATAAATAAAAAAGCCCCTAACATCACTATGAATAATAATCGAGTCCATCGAACCATTATCATTTTTTCACTCCTTACAATTACTGCTATGACTTTATAATTTACAAACTCAGAAAAATTATGAGAAAAAACGTGTTTGTATTGTTTAAAAGAAACATAATTAAAATGTTTGAATCACCATCAAAAAATAAAAAAGACATTTCATGTTCAACCGAACCACTTTTGCTGCAAATTTATATTCATAAAGTAGCAAAATCTTCTCATAAAAGTAAAAGGCTCTGTAACGAATAGCCGTTAATTTCCAACCAGAAATGAATAGTCAAAAATCCGTAAAACTCCTACGACAGATACAAGAAAAACAAGAGACCACAGTGTATTAGAGGTGAGGAGGCTTAGTAGTACCGCAAAAACAAATGGATTCAAGCCATTATCAACCATTAAATTTAACATAACCAAACAAAAAAGAAATGCATTGCTGCATTTCTTTACAGTTCTATATTTCTTAATAATATTTTTTCTTTTTACCACAGCCACATCCACCAGATTTTTTCTTGTAATTTGGTTCTTTCTTAACTGGCTGCTGATAAGGATTTTGATATGGATTCGGATAAGAATGAATAATATATTTATTCTGCATCACGGAGCATACCTCCTAATATTTATTTCTATACTCTACTATATGATTGAAAATAAAGCTTGTTTCATCCTTTTGCCTAAATGCAAGTATTTTAACCAGTTGCCTAAAAAAATCCGTAGCTTCAAGTTACAGTTATTTTTATATGAATCAGGCTAAGTATTTATTCTCGGATAAAAAACTGAACAACGGTCTCAAACAAAGAAGCAAGACCTGCTACTGCTAATACGACTATAATTGGATTGGACCAATAAGGGATAAGATAAGATATAAGTACAATGAACATCGTAATCCATACACCTGTACACCAATAACAGCTTAGTAGCTCCCCAATCCACCCTTTTAAGCCGGATTTTTTCGGTACAATATATACTTCCGTTTCTCCTTGCGCATTTTTTTCTACTACTTCTTCAAAAAAAGGCTTTCGTAAAAAAGAAGTGATTTTATCAAATACAATTAAACGTGTTAAACGAAAGCTCGCTAAAGACAACAACACTAAATCCAAGAAATTTTCAATCATTAAGATCCTCCACTTTCCTTTAATGCTCTATGACAAATACACTAAAATAGGCAAGTAACTCATTCATTTTGAAACGTCTCTTCATACTCTGTAAGTGATAGATGTTAAATAACTATTAGGAGGAATATGAATGAGTTGTGGACATGACAATTTTACAAACGACTGTGTTTCTTCAACCCTACAATCTGTAGCAGAAGCTCAGGAAAGAATTGAAGAAGATTGCAGATCTGGTTGCCGACAAGCTATCGAAGAACTAAATGGCCAAATTAGAAATAGAGGTTTTGACACAATTCCTGTGCTATTAACGTGTGGATGTAACCCATTCTCAGCAGCTGGTTGTATAAGAAGCCGTCAAGAAGATCGACTTTTCAAAGTAGTGAAAAGCTTCTTATTCCGTGTTAGTGAAGTTTCTTCAGAAACTGGTTGTGCAACATTAGAGTTACTAAAAGTAATTCCTGATCATACTAGCTTTGAGGATTTCGATGGTACTCTAGAAAGCAATCAAGCCCAATCGACTTCTCAATGCGAGTCAGAGTTCGATGAGTTTTTAGCTGATGAATTACAGCGTGCAAAGAAAATCGTTCGAACTGGCATATGTGTAACAGTTGATTTGAAAGCATTTACGTCCGTTACATGCTTACCACCAATTCATACTGTTTAATGAGCAAATAAAGGCTACTGTGTTCAGTAGCCTCTATTTTTATCATGAATCTGAAGTGCTAATATCTCTATAAATTTTCCACTTTAATTTCTTCTATATCGTCCATTTTAACAATCATCGTATCATCTCGATCTCCAACTAAGACCTTTACAAAAAAATCTTCTCCTCTCTTCCTTTGAACTTGCCCTCTTACCCTTTTGCCTTTAATGACCATAAAACAAGTTGGTTTAGGTACTGCAGCTGGCATTCTCGCCAAGTACGTAACGAGTTCTTCCTTTGACATCTCATTAAATTTTTGCTTTTTATTTGTTTTTCTTCTAGGTGGTCTTTTTTTTCCTTTTTCATCTTTCTGGTCAAGCTGGACACCTGTTGACACTTCGACTACTTCCTTCGAATCCTCCATACTTTGTTGTTCATCATATATGGAAATTTCACTAGCAAATGGAGTTGTTTTCACTTTTTCAGAGCTAACAATCACAATTTCATCGGTACTATTCTGATGCAATCCTTCATCAGACTTTTCAGTATGCTCTGTTTCCTCAATTACAGCTCGATATTGATCCTGCATATTGGATTCTGGAGGCGAAATTTCTGGCTGAACAATATACATATATGGTTGTTTTTGATCTTGATCTTTTTCTTTACTCACATCTTCCCCTCCTGACATTCAATCTACTTTGTCAAAGGATATATTCTATAACGATACATATTCTGAATTGAGATAATTATGCATGTCCATGTAAAAATTAACAGTACCGTAGTATATTAATAAAGAAACGACTCAAAAATGATATCTTATCATCTTTGAGTCGTTTCTTTATTTCTAAGCATTCGTTGATAATGTTATTTTTCCACCATTTATTTGACGAGATTTCGATTGAATCACCGTTTTGAGTTAATTCTTTAGTCATACTTGTATGATTGTTATAAGGATTTGTCCGATTATTCATCAAACCAACCGTATCCTTCATTATATAAGTATTCAGATTCACCTTCATTATGTCACCTACTATCCATGCATGTATTGTTAGCTTTTATATAGTCTACTTATCAGCAAGTTTCACTCTTTATATAGTGTAAAAACTTAAACAATAAGTACTAATAGCGAAAGCGAAAGACAGTCTTCAAAAAACTGCTAAACTCTATTCAAATAGGCCCATGCCATTTGAGCATACAGTTCTGCACCTGTAGTAAGAGCTTCTTCATCTATATTAAACATTCCATGATGATGGGCCCATTCTGTATCTTTTGTAGGATTACCACTTCCAACAAGAGCAAAGCTTCCTGGAATCTTTTCTGTATAAAAGCTGAAATCTTCCGCTACCATCGTTGGCTTTTCGTTATATACTTGATCCTCGCCAAATGCTTCCGCAACAACTCTTTGGACAAGTAATGCGCTTGTTTCATCGTTGACGACTGGTAATGTACCTCTTCTATATTCTACAATCGCTGTTGCTCCATAAATACTAGCTATATTTTCTGCATAATGGTGAAGCTGCTTTTCGATATGATCCCTCGTTTCAGCATCAAAGCATCTTACTGTTCCTTCAATTACAGCATTCTCTGCTATAATATTAAATCTAGTGCCAACATCCATTCTCCCAATAGTCAGTACAGCTGGATGATGTGGATCAATAGTTCTTGAAACAATCGATTGTACATTCATAACAAAATTAGAAGCAATAATTGCCGTATCAATACAATCCTGCGGAATAGCTCCATGGCCTCCTCGACCTTTGAAAGTTACTTTAAAAACGTCAGCTGATGCAAATGAAGCCCCTGAAACACAAGATACCTTATGTGTAGGCATTTGCGACCAAATATGTATCCCAAAAACTTGATCCACTCCTTCAACGGCACCTTGTTTAACCATCTCCTTAGCACCTTCGCCAACTTCTTCGGCAGGTTGAAAAATCAAACGGACATCTCCATCCAACTCAGTTCTTATCTCATTCAATACTTTTGCTGCAATTAAAAGCATCGATGTATGAGCATCATGTCCACACGCATGCATTTTTCCAGGCTTTTTAGATACATATTCAATATTCTGATTAAGCTGATCAACAGACAATGCATCCATATCTGCTCTTAATGCTATCGTTTTACCTAATTGCCCACCCTTTATCGTTGCAATCACTCCTGTAGGTTCAGTTCTCCGATAAGATACCCCCAAACGTTCAAGGTATTTGCATATAAATTCTGTAGTCTGTTCTTCCTCCCATGATAATTCAGGTTCACTATGCAACTTCCTACGTATTTGAACGAGCTCGTCATTATATCCTCGAATCATTTCTGTTATTTTGTCATGAATAACCAAGATAAGTCTCCTTTCCAGTAAAAAATCCTTTTTAGCTGAACATTTGCTTACATAGTAATAAACTATGCCAATAGGAACATAGGGTTGTTTCAAAAGTGATCTTTTCATCGCTTTTGAAACAATCCCTCTCCTTCTACTTCAAGAAACCTACAAATATACCCGCCAATACAACTGATACAATAGTAACCGTTATAAATCCTCCAACTAACATTGGTGGTAGCATGTGATTTGTTAGAACCTCTCGTTCTTTTTCGTCTTTCGTTAATGACTTAATAACTTCATTTGTAATGATATAATCAGCTGGAAAACCAAATAGAGCAGTTAATGATACAGCAAATGCCATATTCGGACTAACTTTTAATATTTTCCCGGCGATAAATGAAAAAATATACATTCCTACAACCGCTAAAGCTATGCAGATCACTAACGGATAAATGATTTCAATCATCATGCTTGGTGTCGCAGATTTTAAACCATCAAAAATAAATAGCATAAGTACCATCAGTACGAACCCGAACCCATTTGCTTTTTGTAACGGCTGTTTCTCTAAGAAACCTATTGTAGTTGCAATAACACCAAAAACTAAACAAAGTACAAACGGACTGATTACTACAATCGGATTTAAAAGAGTGGATACTGAATATGCAAGAAAACCTACGATGGCTACTCTCAAGAATTTAAAATAATCTGTGTTATATTGTTCTGGTAATTTTTTAAAAAGCTTTAATTCCACCGGTTCTTTTGTAGAAGCTATTTCATTATTAGCTTCCTTCATGATTAATTTTCCATTTCTTAAATCAGTTAGCAGTCTTTTCCCTTCTTTTTTCAAAGCTATCGCCGTTAGCGGATAGCCTGCAAATCCTTGCATTACATAAATGACAATCGCAAAGACCGATAAACTCATTAAGCCAGCTTCTTTTGCTCCTTCTGACATAATTAACGCAGATACGACTCCTCCTACCAAAGGTGGGATGGCAACGATAACAGTCTGTACATCAAAGATAAAGGACGCTATTCCAAATAATAAAACAATAATTCCTAAAATTCCTGATAAAGCAATTAGTATCGTTTTCCATTGTCTAATCAATTCCTGGATAGAAAGTAGAGTTCCCATGTTAACAATGAGAAGATACATAACCATAGTTGCTACAACAGGTGGTACACCTGCTATTGATACGATTTCTTTCGGAAAAAACGTCCAATAGCCTAGTAAAAATAAAACCGCACAAATAAATACAGATGGAATCCATGCCTTCGTACGAACCGCGACAATATCTCCAATAAATAAAATACCTAATACGATAACTAATGCCAATAATTGAGACAATGAATTCCCCTTCTTTCATATGAACTAGGCACAATCAGTATCTAGAAATAGTCCACATCCCTAGATTGCTGAATTTATGATAGTTAAGAGCCCCTTCATTTTGAAATCAATCAAGCTCCTAACTAAAACCTCTTATTTATGATGACTCATACTATTGTTATTTGTTATTTTCTAAATAAGCTAATGTTGCATTTCCCAGAACTTTTGCTGCAATTAACATACCACTTTCATCAATATTAAATTTCGGATGATGATGAGGGTAATTAGCCTGTAAATTCGGGTTACCAGCACCAGTAAAGAAAAAAGCTCCTCTAACATGATGAAGATAATAGGAAAAGTCCTCTCCGCCCATTTGTGGTTTGCTTTCTTCTACAGCTGTAACTCCAGGTACAGCTCCTGCAAGCTCTTTAATAAAATCCGTTTCTTCCTCATAGTTATTTACAGCTGGGTATCCCTTTTGATATTCAAATTCGCACTCTACATTGCCAGCAAGGCAAGTCCCTTTTATAATACGATCAATTTCTTCTTCAATCGATTCTCGAATGCTTTCTTTAAACGTACGAACCGTTCCCGACAGAGTAACGGTATCCGCAATAATATTCGCTGCATTTTTCGCTTCAAAAGAACCAACCGAAAGTACAGCTGAATCAAGTGGGTCAATTCTCCGTGATACAATTTGCTGTAGATTCCCTACTAGTTGTGCTCCAATGACAATACTATCCTTTGTTAAATGAGGCTGAGAGCCATGGCCACCTCTCCCTTGAATTTTCACCTTAAAGAAGTCAGCAGCCGCCATCATAGGACCAGTACGATATTCTACTGTACCTATAGGAGTATCTGCCCAAATGTGTTGACCGAAAATGACATCTACACCATCTAAGCAGCCGTCTTCAATCATTGCGATTGCACCGCCAGGAAGCACTTCTTCAGCATGCTGATGAATAAACACGACATTTCCTTCGATTTCATCTTTCATTCGATTTAATACTTTCGCAAGTACAAGAAGAGTTGCCGTATGTGTATCATGTCCACAGGCATGCATGACCCCATCCACCTTTGATTTATAAGGTACATCCGTCTCCTCTTGAATAGGTAAAGCATCAAAATCAGCTCGTAACGCTACTGTCTTACCTGGCTTTCCTCCTTCTAAAGTTGCCACAACTCCCCGGCCACCTACTTTTACACGAACTTTATGTCCTAAATTCTCATGATACTGAGCGATATATGTAGGTGTTTTTTCTTCTTGAAATGAAAGCTCAGGATACTGATGTAAATACCTACGAACCTCAACCATCTCTTCATATGCTTGATCTAACAATTCATATAGCTTTTCCAAAACCATTCATCTCCTTTAATTTTTCAAAGTATTTGAATCAGATTAGTAGATTTAAAGATTATAAATTGCCTATGTTCAAACAAACTCTATCTAACTTTTACAAATAGAAAAGAATATAACCATTTGATCAACTAGTTTATACAGAATATATTAAATTATCTGAAAATAAATAATCAATGGTTATTTGTACAATAAAAATGAAATTGTATTGTATACTTGTCTAATACGGAGGTGTTTCCATGATAAAAAATCAACATTTATACTCCTTACTACATAAAAAGTTCCATAATACAGCTTTTCAGATTTATTATTATCAAAATATTCAATCACAACATCAATTACTACTAGAACACGGAAATATGAGAAAAAAATATGATTTATTATCTTTACCATATACAAATGAAAAAATAACTATATACAAAGATGAAGCAATGACTCTATTGTGCTTTACATATTCTGATGATCATAAAATCCTATTATGTCTTTCGTCTACTAACATAGACTTTTCTATAGAAGATTTAGAAACACTCTATGTAATTTTCTCCTATTTACAAATGGAAACAAAAATGCAAGCAAAAGAAGATGAGATTTCTAGTATGATTGAAAGCATCCGCTCCGTTACATCTTCTCTAGAACTAAAAGATGTACTAAATAATATTATCTTTCAAGCATTAAGTGTCATACAGGCAGCAGATGCAGGGTATCTACTCCTCTATGATGAAATTTCTCACTGTCTTACACCTAAAGTTGCCATTGGATTTAACGACAATTTATATGAGATAAAAATGAAAATTGGCGAATCGATAACTGGAAAAGTTTTCAAAGAAAGTGAAGCTGTTATTTATTATTCACGGTCCGATATTTACAAAGGAATGAAAGATATATCTGAACAAAACTTTCATTATATTCAGAGTTCGATTGATTTTTTAAAATTGAAATCTATGATTTGCGTTCCATTATTACTTGGGGAGAAAAAAATAGGGGTAATGACTGTCCAGCAGCATAATGCAAAAGGGCAAATGTGTGAAGAGGATTTACGATTATTGCAAGGCTTTGCGGTGCATGCTGTCATTGCTATCAATAACGCTAGACTTTTTGAACAAGCCAATAATCGCTTAGAAGAGATCACTAAGCTAACGCAGCAATTAGAGAAAAAAAATGAATTGTTATCAAGGAGAGCGGTAATACATGAAATGTTAACCCAATTCTCATTGCAAAATAAAAGCTTGGAGTCTATTATTCAAGAATTAAATCGTATTATGAATAAAGAGCTTTTCTTTTATGACCATTTAGATTCACAGCTTTTCCCAAAAAAGAAATTGAACTATCCATACTTAAGTAATGATGAATGTTCTTGGATACTAAGAACCTATAAAAAACCTTTCTTCATAAATATTGTCGATAAACAAGATATTACCTATTATATTTATCCTATTCTTTCTAATCATGTTACATTGGGGTGCTTTATCTTACCTTTTTTCTCACCCATTTCAGCACACGATAAGATGACCATTGAACAAGCATGTTCTATTCTTGCTCTTGAATTAACTAAAAGAAAAACACAAGCAGAGGTTTACTATAAAAAAACACAAGAATTATTTACTGAATTATTACAATTCAATGAACCTAGAGTACTAGAAAAGCATGGCGAATCACTTGGTTTCAATAGAAAAGCTTTCTTTACCATCCTTTTATTAGAAGTATCATCTGATTCAGAAAAAGACTTCCAAGCTTCTGAGGCTTTTATCCATCGATTAATTTCAAATATCAAACAAGTTATCCCTGAACAAGGGTCAATGATATTTGGTTTTCACAATAAAGTTACCATTCTATTATCAGCAATTGATCCTATGAAAATAAGCCAATTTATGGATGAACTTCAAGCTCTAATCTTTAAACTTGCTAATCGTGAAGAAATGAATGTATATGGTGGCCTAAGTACTCAGCAGTTAGGTATTCCAGCGATTCAGCATTGTTATAAAGAAGCTCTAAAAACTTTATCTTATGCTCTAAATCAAAAAAAATCAGGGATTATGAATTACAAGAAAATAGGAATAGATCGTTTGTTTCTTTCACAAACAACTACAGAAATTGAGAATTATTCCAATGATATTTTATCACCTCTAAAATCTGAAAAAAGTCGTAATAACGACCTAGAAAAAACGCTGTACACATATGTTTCCTTAAATAAATCCGTTAACGAAACAGCAAAAAAGCTGCATATCCATAAAAATACACTGTATCATCGAATTAAATTAATTGAGGAACTATTACAGCTCAAATTGAATCATCCAGATGACTTTTTACAAATATTATTAGCCTGTCATTTGCAAGGAAAATTAGCAAAGCCTATCGTCTCATTATAATTTATCTAAGTTTCTATTTTCAGAGTTGCACCCCTCTTATTCAAAATAGTAATGTATAACAACCAAATACAGAGGCTTCCCTACTTGGGATAGCCTCTACTCTACTTTTGCATCATTCATGTTATCTAGTTTTCAATTAATATCTTATTCTTTGAATTTAATCCATCCATGATATAGCAATAGTTCCAAAACCCGCATGGACTCCTGCTACCGGGACTAAATATTGATCGAGTAGAGTAATTTCACGATATTTTTCTATTAACTCTTTCTTCCATGACTCAACTACTTCTTTATTTTTAGCATGACTAAAGCAAAATGTACGTACACCCCGTTTATATGCCTCTTCGATTTTTCCGGATAAATACGCTTTTGCTTTTTTATCACTTCTGATTTTTTCATCAACCACAACTTTGCCATCATCAAACTTTATGATAAGTTTTATATTTAGCAAACTAGCAAATTTTTGTGCACTACTCACTCGACCACTCTTCTTTAATTGCTCTAAGCTAGCAGGAAGGATATACATATTTGTTTGTTCAGGTAATGTACGTAAAGTTTCAACAATTTCTTCAAAACATTTCCCTTCCTTTTCCAATTCAACACCTTTTTGAACCATATATTTCAAGCAATAATCTCCAATCTTACTATCAATCACCTCAACATTTGGAAATTCTGTAATTACAGATGCCGTACTAGAGCTTTGATAAGTTCCTGTTAAGGCACTTGAGGCATGAATAGCAATGGCGTAGTCATAATCCTTTTTAAGTTTCGTGTACAATTCAATAAAATCTCCATAAATCGGTTGACTTGTTTTTGCTTTTGTTTGACTTTCTTTTAACTTTGTATAGAATTCTTCTGTTGTGATATCTACTCCATCACGATATGATTTTTGGCCAAATATAACATTTAAAGGCACAATATATATGTGATTTTCTTCACAATATTCTTTAGATAAAGACAAAGCACTATCTGTAATCCACGCAATTTTTTTTCTCATTATATCTCTCCTGATGTCAAAATCCCGATAATATTTAAATTTATCTGATTTATAAAGGAAGCTACCCAACCGTTTGATTGAGTAGCTTCCAACTATGGTTTATCCTAAAATATGATATCCTGAATCAACATGAAGATTTTCTCCAGTAATTCCTCGTGACATATCACTAAATAAGAATACAGCTGTATCTCCCACTTCTTCAGGTGTCGTTACTCGACGTAAAGGTGCACGTTCTTCGATTTCCTTTAAGATCGAATTAAAATCACTAATACCCTTAGCTGATAATGTACGAATCGGTCCAGCAGAAATAGAATTTACACGAATTCCTTTTTTCCCTAGGTCGCTAGCCAGATATCTTACACTTGCATCAAGTGATGCTTTCGCTACTCCCATCACATTATAGTTAGGCATTACGCGTTCTCCGCCTAAGTAAGTTAAGGTAACAATGCTACCGCCTTCTGTCATTAGCAATTGAGCTTCTTTTGCAACTGCTGTTAACGAGTAAGAACTTATATTATGAGCTAATAAAAATCCTTCACGGCTTGTTTCACAATAATCACCAGCTAAGTCTTCTTTATTAGCAAAAGCTATACAATGTGCTACCCCATGTATAACACTAGCTTCTTCTTTAATCTGTTTAAAGCATTTTGCAATATCTTCATCACTTGTTACATCACAAGGCAACACTGAGTATGATGTGTCTAAAGAACCTGCTAATTCTCTCACACTTTTTTCCAGTCTTTCACCTGCATATGTAAAAATTAAGTTTGCTCCAGCTTCATGCAATGAACGTGCAATTCCCCAAGCAATACTACGTTTATTAGCAACTCCCATAACAACAAATGTTTTTCCGTGTAAAGAAAGAGTCATCTCTCCTATGCCTCCTAATTAGAACAAGTTATTAGTACCTAGTACTAATATTTATTATAACTAAAAAATGGTTATCTGAAAAGAAGGAGTTTATGTTTTTTAATAAATTTTTCTTTAGCGTCCTTTTTTCTATATGGTACTTGTTACTATTTATTGTTCATTATGACCCCAATCCGTGCATTTTTTACATGTACATGACACATCTCCTTACTTGTAGCTATTGTTTTTTCACGCTACTTCCCAAAGGGCCTTACGGATCAGAATCTAAATGTAAAAAAGACGAATAAAGATGTAATCTCACATCTTTATTCGTCTTTATTCACAAGACAATTACTCTTTTTTATAATAAATAACTCATCAATAGTGTAGCTAAGCCAAAATAAATTAAAATACTAATAATATCACTAATTGTTGTAATAAATGGCCCGGAAGCTACAGCAGGGTCAATTTTCATTTTATGCATAAGCAAAGGTACAAGCGTACCTGCTAAGGTAGCAAATATAATCGTAGCAAATATAGAGAATCCAACCAAGATGCCTAAATATAAATCTCCATACCAAAAATAAATGACACCAGCTATAATTGCACCACATGTGGCTCCTGTAATCATCCCTGTACTTGCTTCTCTAAAGACTAGCTTCCACTTACTAACTTCTTCAAGTTCTCCAGTTGCAATTCCACGAACAGCTACGGCTAGAGCCTGTGTTCCAGAATTCCCGGCCATCCCACCAATTAAAGGAATAAATATTGCTAGCATTGCTTTTTGACTTAATGCATCCTCAAAACGTCCAATCAAACTGGCCGTCAGCATTCCTAAAAATAACAAAATAATGAGCCAAGGCAACCTTTTTCTAGCAGCGCTGAAAGGATTTCGATCTACACGATCACCATCTGGTAAACCGGCTAATTTAGAATAGTCATCTGAAGCTTCTTCATCCATAACGTCCATAATATCATCAACAGTAATAATCCCAAGTAAGTGATTTTGAAAGTCGACAACTGGAACAGCTAAGAAATCATAGTCTTTCATCATTCGTGCTACTTCTTCCTGATCATCACTAACTGATACGTGCGTCACACGATCATTCATAATTTCAGAAATCATCGTATCATCATCACTAATGATTAAATCACGTAAAGAAATAACACCGACTAGTTTTTTATCTTCATCTATAACGTACACATAATAAATAACTTCTGCTTCTGGAGCTTCCTTTTTCAGAATAAGCATTGCCGAGCGAACCGTCTGATTCGCAGATATGGCAACAAATTCTGTTGTCATAATACTACCAGCTGTATATTCTTCATAGTGTAAAAGCTCACGTATTTCCTGAGCAGCTTCATCATCCATTATCGTTAAATAGCTTACCACTTGTTCTTTATCAAGTTCATTCAGAACGTCTACAGCATCATCTGTATACATTTCTGCTAGCATATCTGCAGCATATGAAGGATTCATTTCAGATAAAATCTCTTCAACATTTTCATCATCTTCATCTAAATTCTCAAACAGCTCAGCCATTTCCTCTGGAGATAGGTAAAGATATACTTTCGATCGATATTTATCATTTAATTTTTTGAAAAACTGCGCTTGGTCATATGGATGGAGTTCCATAAATTCATCTCGAAAGTCATCAAGCCGATCATTTTTCAATGCTGTTAATAATAGTTCATCATCATATTTTGGAGCTTCTTTTTCATATTGCTCTTGCATTGCATTACCTCCTCTCGGATAGCGGCTTTACTTCCTTACATGTAAAGTCAACTCACCTTCACTATACTAGCAAAACTATATGGGCTTGTCGCTAGTTTATTGTATTCTTACACAAATTTTTTACAAATATGAACTTCTATATTAATATTCACTATATCTGAAGAATGAAACATCACAATTAGAATGATATTATAAAGTAAAGCATTCATTTGGTGTGCTACAAAAAAGAGTCAGTCAAGTTTTAGCTCCTATATATTTACCATATACAAATATCCGTAAAAAGTGAGGAATGTAAAATGAAAATCGATATCATTGGAGATATTCATGGATGCCTCCCAGAATTTGAACAATTAACAACTACCCTCGGATATAATTGGTCTTCAGGCATTCCCATACATCCAGAAGGTAGAAAACTCGCATTCGTAGGAGATTTAACGGACAGAGGGCCACAATCCATCAAAGTCATCGAGATTGTTTTCGAACTCGTTAAGAAAAAACGTGCCTTTTATTCCCCTGGTAATCACTGTAACAAGCTCTACCGCTACTTTTTAGGAAGAAACGTTAGTATCACACATGGTTTAGAAACAACTGTAGCTGAATATAAAAGTCTTTCACCTAATGAGCAAAAAGTTATATCCGATAAATTTATTGATTTATATGAAAATAGCCCTCTATATCAAGTCCTGGATGAAGGAAAAATAGTTATCGCTCATGCAGGAATCCGCGCTGATTATATTGGTCGTACTGATAAAAAAGTAAAAACATTCGTATTATACGGTGACATCACGGGTCAATTCCATCCTGACGGTCATCCTATAAGACGAAATTGGGCAAAATACTACAAAGGTTCTGCTACAATCGTATACGGACATACACCTGTAATCGATCCATTCATTTTAAATAATACCTATAACATAGACACTGGCTGTGTATTTGGTGGTAAATTAACAGCCCTACGCTATCCTGAAATGAAACTAGTTAGCGTTCCTTCCTCTATGCCTTATGTATCCGAAAAGTTTCGAGATTTAGATGAATAACAAAAGAAGCACATTCCAAATGAAATGGATGTGCTTTTTGTTATTCTTGTTTGTTTATTGCTAATTTTCAGTGCGAAAAATTCGATTATTTACTTAATCACTGCTTCATTCAATTCAAAAAAACAGCAAGAACCAGAGTCCTCGCCGTTTGTTATTCAATCAGCTTCTTCATGTCAACAGGCATTTCACAGTCAAATGTCATCAATTCATTAGTATGTGGATGAATAAAAGACAGTTGCTTACAATGTAAGGCTTGTCTATTAATCAATAACCTTGAGCCCCCATATAAGTCATCTCCTAGGAGTGGATGATGGATATACGCCATATGGACACGAATTTGATGTGTTCGACCTGTATATAATTTCAGTTGGACATGTGTGAAATCTTGATAGTTTTCTAATACTTGATATGAGGTTCTAGCATACTGACCATCCATTCTAACTTCTCTTTCGATGATGCTAGTAGACTTTCTTCCAATAGGCTCCTCAATATCATTTTCCCCTTCTAATTTGCCGTGAACAAGAGCTTCATACGTCCGGCTCACTCCAGCTGCTTTTTGTTGTTCACTTAATAAATGATGGATATAACGATGTTTAGCAATTAACATTATTCCTGAAGTATCTCGATCCAAACGGGTAACAACATGGACTGTCGAGGGAATTTCATTTACTTGATAATATCCAGCAAGTCGATTAGCGATACTTCCAGTAGGATGCTCTCTTGATGGAATTGTATTGACAAATGGCGGTTTATTTAAAACTAATACAAAATCATCTTCATATAAGATATCTAAAGGGAGATTTTCTGGTAATAAACCTTCACTTGTTGTTTCTAAAGGGAAGAAAACCTCAACATTGTCTCCACTTTTCAACAGATAACGAACATTTTCTTCTTGACCATTAACTTCAATTCTTCCACCTTTAAACTTTATATCCACCAATGCGGCTTTAGAAATATGCTGCTCTTTTAAAAATTCTCGTAATACCTTTGAATCTTGGCTCTCGTGAATCGTCCATGTTAATTTAAATGCTTTCATAAAACAATCCTTTATCCTTAAAATCTTTCTTACATTATTAATCAGCTATAAATGAATCTCTTACTCTTCTCCAGAAAGGAAAAGGACGGAAACGAGCGAAGCGAATTTTTTCATCTGCCACTCGATATTGAATCGATTTAACATCCTTTTGTAGAATTTGCAAATGATCTACAGTGATAATAAAATCTTTCTGACTCGGTGGTCTTAACATACAAGTGTGATGATCTGGGAAAATCAATGGCGAACCGACAGTTCGGTATACACGATTGTTAATAGAAGCCATCTCCGCTAATTGAATAGCTCGAATGGATGGATGTATAATCGCACCACCAAGCGCTTTATTATACGCTGTACTCCCTGAAGGAGTCGAGATACAAAGGCCATCTCCTCTAAATGTTTCGAAGTTCTGACCTTTGACCTCAACATCCATCACAAGTGTTCCTTCAACGCTTTTTACAGTCGATTCATTTAAAGCTAAATACTTTGAAGCTCTGCCTCCATGTCTGTATCGAACAATAATCTCTAATAACGGATACTCAACTACTTGAAAGGGCGTTTTTGCAATTGCAATCACTAATTTTTCTATTTCATCAGGCGTCCAATCGGCATAAAATCCTAAATGACCAGTATGTACACCAACAAATGCTGTTTGGTCTAAACGCTGTTTATATCGATGAAATGCATATAGAAGTGTTCCATCCCCACCAACAGAAATAACAATATCCGGTTTTTCCTCATCTAACACTAAGTCAAAATCCTGCAAGTACGTTTTCATTTTTTGCATGAGTGTATTTGACTTAGTATCTCCCTTTGAAGTTATGGCGAATTTCATAATATCCTCCTGCATGAATAGTTCTTCTCTTCCCTTACATTACAAAAGATTATTTTTATTCTGTCCCTCATCATTCTTTCTTGAAAAAACTCTCTGTGCCTCTTGAATTTCAAGAGCAATTTCAGACATTTCTTTATCTAGCAAATAGGCTGCTTCCGCTGCACGCTGTAAGCGTAATTTTATATCCTGTGGAAATTGACCTTTATATTTATAATTTAGCGAATGTTCAATAGTAGCCCAAAAATTCATAGCTAATGTACGAATTTGAATTTCAGCTAAAATATTTTTTTCACCATAAATGGTTTGAACAGGGTATTTAATAACAACATGATAAGAGCGATAGCCACTGCTTTTTTCGTGAGAAATATAGTCTCGTTCCTCAACTATTTCAAAATCATTTCTATTTCTTAAGAGTTCAACCACTATCTTTATATCGTCAACAAACTGACACATCATACGTAATCCCGCTATATCTTGAAGCTCTTCGTCAAGTTTGTCAATTGAAATGCCTTTGCT
Source organism: Bacillus sp. AP8 (assembly GCF_000321185.1). Taxonomy (NCBI): domain Bacteria; kingdom Bacillati; phylum Bacillota; class Bacilli; order Caryophanales; family Bacillaceae; genus Bacillus; species Bacillus sp. AP8. The sequence continues at coordinate 2,371 of NZ_CAPG01000010.1, read as the reverse complement.
CTCAGCCTTATCCAATATACTAGCTACAGGTTTAACTCTCCCTGTTACAAATTCAATGGGGGAATGTACCCTTTCTCTTTCAAATTGCGATCTCATTCCTTTTAACTTTATCTTTAGCTCCTCTACAGCCTGTTTATATGGAGCTAGAAAATCTTCCCAGTTCATCTATAGCACCCGCCTCAAACTTGTTACAAAAATACTTTTTCAACTACAGAAACCATTTCTTCTCCATAATTTGCATTATCTTTAATATTGTCGATTAAATAATCTAACTCCTCCATAAAACTCGGAAGTTCAATACTTGTTTTGCTATTTTGTAATAATACTTGTAGTTGTTTTATTCTACCTTCATTAATCGTTACCCAATAATCATGAGGCAGTGATAACCATACATACTCATTTTGATACTCCATTATGTATATAAATGCCACATTGTCAGAATCTACTAACATCTGGCCAGTTGGATGAAATTCTGTAATATTTTCTGTATCGATACTTAAAATCAATCTATTATTTTCAATCTTTGTGTTCAAAAGTTTTATTACTTTACTCATATGTATAAATTCCCCTCTCAAGCTAACAATTTTATTTTACCATATCCCTTAACGTATTCCTAAGGTTGAAGTAAGATTCTATATATAGTCATTTTCGAAAGGATGTATACCATGAAACAAGAAATAGAAATAGAATTCAAAAATCTTATTACAGAAAAAGAATTTCGTACTTTATGTGAGAAGTTCTCAATAACTGAAAAAGACTTCAAATATCAAATTAATCATTATTTTGACACTGAAGATTTTTCTTTAAAAAATCATCAATCTGCCCTACGGATTAGAGAAAAAAATCATTCATTTACATTAACATTAAAGCAACCTCATAATGAAGGGTTGTTAGAAACACATGAAGAATTAACCGAAGCAGAAGCACAATCTATCATTTCTAATGATAAAAGTATAAATGGTTCCATTTCAAATATCTTGCAAAAAGATTTTGACATTTCAGCCAACCAACTTATTTCTTTCGGTTCACTTGCCACAAAGAGAGCTGAAATCAATTATAAAGGAGGAATTCTTGTTTTAGATCATAGTAGTTATTTAGGAAACGAGGATTTTGAGTTAGAGTATGAAGTGACAGATTTCTCAACAGGTAAAGAATATTTTGATAATCTATTGCAATCACTAAATATTCCACATCGCAAAACCGATAATAAAATAAAACGATTCTACAATGCAAAATTCAAATAAGAAAAGCACAATCACCATAAAATAAGAAACATCAGCTAAATTCGTATCTCTTGTTGGCAACGCCAATGTGACCTACCTCCTGTATAGAGGTCTCCGCCCATCATAAGACAAGGCTGATAAAAGGTTGCTCTCGGACCTTTTGGACAGATTGGCTTATCACCTCGAGGGGCTATGGTGTTGGAGCTAGACAGTAATCTTGGTTCAAAAACCGGAACTGGTCCTTATAAATGGATTAATCATACATTCTTTACATGGATGGAGTTGAAAACGTGAACGTACAAGATATCAAAACTCTAATAGAATTACAATTTTTACAAGGTTTATCAACTAATCAAACCAGTAATGATTCATCTTCTACATCGGGGTTATTTCAACAATTACTATTAAGCTTCCTAAACGATCAAACTAATACATCAACGATTAGTAATACACTCGGAACAATTAATAGCTTAGCAAAAAATCTTGATGGAACGACTCAATCGAATACGAATAATTTTTCACTAAATTATCCTACGATTTCACCAAAGATACCCAATATTTCACTAACTGGTTCTGCTCAAAAATATGAAAAGTTAATTGGAGAAGCAGCTGAAAAATACAATATTCCTGCTAAACTGCTTACATCCATTATTAAGCATGAATCTAATTTTGACGAAACAGCTACGAGCCATGTTGGTGCATCCGGCTTAATGCAATTAATGCCATCAACTGCAAAATGGCTCGGTGTTAAAAATATTTACGATCCAACAGAAAACGTTATGGCTGGAGCAAAATATTTACGGCAAATGCTAGATAAATACGATCAAAATACAACGCTTGCTTTAGCTGCTTACAATGCTGGTCCTGGTAATGTGGACAAGTATAACGGTATTCCACCATTTAAAGAAACACAAAATTATGTGAAGAAGGTATTGAACACTTACCAAGCATAAGATACTAGGTACTTTGAATTACCTTCGACTTGAACAGATTCATGGTTACTAACAAATACAAATGAGCTATGAATAGTCTTTGTTTTACAATTAAAAACTGAGAAATGAATTATAGCACTACTTTCCAATTGATTCTTAAGACTTACACCAATATACCTAGTCGCTACACACTAACACTAAAAATTAACAAANAAA
>NZ_CAPG01000011.1:0-53981 GCF_000321185.1 Bacillus sp. AP8 | reverse complement strand
ATAAGAACGATATTTTTTTATACGAACTAAGGATTTTATACCAAAGGCTTTCATGATTCTTTGTACTTTTTTATGGTTTACTTCATGTCCAAGATTAGCTAATTCATCACGAATACGACGGTACCCATAACGACCTTCGTGTTCATCATAAATGGATTGAATGAGTTGTTTTAAATCAGCATCTGGATCAGGTTTAGTCCTGTTTTTTACCCAGTAATAATACGTGCTTCGTGGAATCTCAGCTAGTTGTAGAAGAGCTTTCACCTGAAATTGATGCCTTAATTCATAGACTACTTGTGCTTTGTCTTGTTTGGTGATTTTTCCTTGTTTTGAACTAAGGCATTCAACTTTTTTAAATAAGCATTTTCCATTTCAAGTTGTTGAATACGTGCTTCTAGTTCTTCAATAGATCCTAATTTGTTTGGTTTCATTGACTCTTTTTTCACGAATGGGCGCCCCTTTTTCTTTGATTTTAGAGCGTCAATACCATTCCTATTAAACAATTCAACCCATTTATATACAGTTGAAGGAGATGTGATGTTAAAAATCGCAGCTGCTTCATTAGGAGTTACTCTAAATTCATTTATATAGTTTAGTACATCCATTTTAAGATTCAAATCATCATTTGTATAGGATGAAGAAGAAAAAGCTTCTTCTCCATGCACGTTATATTGAGCTACCCAATTTTTTAGGGGAGTTAAACTAATATGAAATTGCTTAGCTACTGTTTGAAAGGAAGTTGTTCCATTTAGGTAAGCAAACACTGCTTTTAATTTAAATTCTGAGCTATATTTTGTCATACAAAAAACTACACCTCCTATTGTTAGATGTGTCTAACAATTGGGGTGCAGTTCATTCTATAAGTCTAAGGAAGTCCCTTCAAAGTCTAGCTAGTTTTCCATACAGATCATTTAAGTTAGCGTTCCCTTCATTCATCAATTTTTCGATGTAAATACAACAAATTTCCGCTGTTGCTTTAGCATCGGAATAAGCATTGTGGCGATGTTCATTAACAATATGATGTCGTTCACAAAGCTCTTCTAAGCGTATTTGTTGAAGCTCAGGATTAATGACCTTATAAAAAAATGATGTGTCCAATAGTCGATGATTAAATGTCGTATGAAAGAATTGTCTACAATAATGTTGAAAAAAAATTCTTTCATGGTTAGCGTGATGAGCTATAAGAACCGATTTACCAATAAACTGAAAAAAATCCCCAAGTACCTTATCCGCCTCAGAAGCATTTTGTAATTCATCATTTGTTATCGATGTTAAAGCGGTTACTTCTTCCGATAATTTTTGCTTGGCCTTTACTAGTGAGTAGAACGTCTCTTCTTTCTGAAGATTTCCATTTCGAATTTTAACGGCTCCAATAGATATCATTTCGTCGCCTTTTTCAGGAAAAAAACCTGTTGTTTCCATATCCACCACTACAAGAGTTAATTGATTAAGTGGTATGGATAATACCTCTTGCTGTTTAAGTTCTTTATTCATTTGCCTTAGAAAAGCCAGATGCTGAGCATTATCTACATCCCCGATATTACGAGAAAATCGATTTGAAATCCCCCTCATTAATTGAGATATTGGTTCAAATGCCATAGGAATCTACCCTCTTTACATATTGTAAAACGTATTCATGTAGTTTGTATCCACCTTTTACAATTCGTTTGATTTCTTTCTTTTCCGAAGAATCTAATAAAGCCATTTTCAAAAAATGTGAGTCCTCGTATTCTACTCCATTGACGTTCTTCAAACGAATTTCTAATAACCTTTGAAAATCAACTTTAGCACTCATTATTATTTCTCTGTGATGATCGTTTTTAAGTAGCTCCTCCATTCGATCCAATGTTGATGTTTCATATAAACCTTCTTGAAGAGACAAAATTCGTATGGCATTAACATACGGAAGAAAGGCAGCGTATTTCAAATCAAATGATTGCTTATGTCCATTCACATTACTCGTTAAAAGTTGTCCTAAAGGATTCATTGCTTTTTTGATATGCATGACGTTCTCTACAAATCTTTTAATAAGAGAGGGATGTTGTCTTCGATATTGAAAAATACTCTCTTTTAATTCCTTACAAAATTTCTCTTCACCAACCAAACATCTACTATCTAGAAAAATTTGCAAATAACGGATTGATTCCCAATTTTCTTCTTTCATCCACGTATAAAGCTGTGCTTTCCATTGCTCCAGTGATCGACACCAAATCGGATTCGAGCTCATCACATTTCCCTTACAATAGGGGTAACCGACATAGTCTAACCCTCGTGATATCTCCTGACCTAATTGTAAAAAATAAGCTTGATTTGCCTCTGAATCATTGTTATAAACAATGCCATGATCTTGGTCACTTATCAAGCCTTGCTCAAACCTTCCCCCGCTTCCTGTTATCAACCATCCGAAAGAACTAGGTGGTTCCTTACTATTAAAGTTAGCAACAGCCGTTTGGAATACTTTTTTCATCACCTGATCATGGAATGAATTGAGTTCAATTATGCTTGAATAATATTTTTTTATTTCGTTATTTTTCCATTGTTTTATTTCTTCATATGCATGCGAATTCTTCATTTGACACTTCCTTTGTGAGAGATAATAAGGAGGAGAAGCATCAGTATCTCCACCCTAGCTATCCAATCTACCTCTCATTTTAAAGAATATTAAGAATTTTTTGAATTATTATCTTTTACCATTTGTTCTGGGTAACCATAGCTACCATGTTCACTCATATCTAAGCCCATAATTTCTTCTTCCTCTGAGACACGAAGACCACCAATGACTAACTTTGTAATATATAAAATAATAAAACAAGCGATAAAGGCGTAAGCACCAGAAGTTACAACACCCATTAATTGAACACCTAACTGCTCGAATCCACCACCGTAGAATAACCCAGGTCGACCTCCAACCTGTTCAGCTAATTCTTTTGTAGCAAAGAATCCTGTTGATAATGTTCCCCATACCCCAGCAGCACCATGAACAGATAAAGCATAGATAGGATCATCAATTTTTAAACGATCAAAGAATTTCACACTATAAAATACGAGAACGCCAGCAATTAAACCAATAACAACTGCCGCCCAAGGATTAACAAAGGCACACGATGCAGTAATAGCAACAAGTCCTCCTAATGCCCCATTTAAAATCGTTGGAATATCAGATTTCCCTAAAACTAGCCATGAAATAAAGGTTGCTGATACAGCCCCCGCTGCAGCCGCAAGATTTGTATTTAAAGCTACAAATCCAAAAAATGCCCCATCTACTGAAACAGTACTTCCAGCATTAAACCCAAACCAACCAACCCACAAAATCAAGGCTGCTAAAGCTGTATAAACTTGATTATGACCAGCAATATTGTTAACAGAACCATCTTTGTTATATTTCCCAATACGAGGCTTTAACAAAATAGTCGCTGCTAAAGCACCCATTGCTCCAGTTAAATGTACAACTGTTGATCCTGCAAAGTCCTGCTTTCCGTGTTCACTTAACCATCCGCCACCCCAGATCCAATGAGCGATGACTGGATATACTAGTAAACCGAACAAAATCGTAAAAATAACATAAGCAGGAAATTTTGCACGTTCTGCAAATCCACCTAAAGCAATTGTAATAGCAATCCCGGCAAATGCTGATTGGAAAACAAAAAATACTGTCTTCGCAAGGCCATCCCCTTCAGCTAAGGACCCTGAATAAAAGAAATCCGACAACCCAACAAAGAAATTAGCATTTTCACCGAAAATAAAAGCATAACCTGCAGCCCAGAACACCAATATTGTAAGGCCAAAGGTAAATACAGTTTTACCTGCAATATGCCCTGCATTTTTCATCCGCGTGGAACCTGCTTCTAAGAGTATAAAGCCTGCAATCATAAAAATTACTAAAATAGCAGAAACCATTGTCCAAAGACTATTCATTAAAAATATTTCATCCATTTACTGTTCACTCCTTTATCAAATTCATGTTAGAAAACCTAACATCATACTTATATCTTAATAATTTATCAGATAATTCATAATTGTCAATACTAAATGTAAGGAATTCTAACATCAGATGAATCATTAAATGAAAAAGAATAGGGTTAAAGCAAGAAAAGTCAAAGATTGGAAACGTTTTCTGTTTTTGAAAAAATTTATAAAAAATTTTCCTCTTCACGATAGACTTACTTTTTATAATGCCCTTTTTTAAAATATTGTTGTTTTAAATAACCGTAGATAAAAAACTTGATTAAAAGTGTAGGTTACAAGTAAATTCACTTTATATCTCCTGCATGTCAATTGGCAGCAAAGTTTGCATAAACAACCTTTTACAAAACTCCTAAACTTGGATATGACTGATATTCACATTTAAAACAACAAAAGGTATCGAGAAGATGTCATCTTCTCGATACCTTTTGTCCACAATACGAAACAATTCACGAAAGGAAAGAGCACTTCAATTTTATTGTGACAAACCTCTTTCTTTCAGGAGATCTTGATTCTCACGCATCATGTAAAGCGTAATAGAAATTAGGAAAATACTCGAAGTAATAAGAAGCCACTCCGCAGGAATAAAATCATATAAAATGCCAAAAAGAATGGTTCCAAGCGGCATCATAGCCATTGCCATCGTCTCTAGAAGTCCAAAAATACGTCCACGATACATTTCATCGACCTCTTTTTGAAGCAAAACAATAATTGGTGTATTAGTAAGTACTCCACAACTACTAAACCCAAGCATCATTAGGATGTAAAATAAAACAATCCCCATGTATGAAAAATCCACAAGTAAAGGCAGTGCACAAACACCTGTGAAAGTTGACATTAATAAAATAGCTCTTTTTGAAAATTGAATGGGATTGCTAACCGTGCTACGAACTGACATGTATATAGAAGCTATGAGCATTCCTATTGCTCCTGCTCCTTCAATAATGCCAACATGCTTGGCTTCAACCTTCAATAGTTCTACTAAAATAAACGAACTTCCTACATTGACTGCAGTGAAAAAAAAATTAAGCCATAAGGACATCCATAAAATCATCGATACAATTCGTTTACCTTTCATATACCAAATACCTTGAATAGTACTTTTCCATATGCCTTCTTTATCCTCTGAATCTTGATGTTTTGTGTACAAACGAAAGTTCATCGTTGATTCCAAAATAAAAGAGAGGAAATAAGCGAACATATGAATCATTAAAAAGACTTTTATCGAAACAAATCCATACAGCATACCTCCAACGACGGGTCCTCCAATTGCTGCTACTGATAAAGATAATTGATTAAAGGAAGTTGCTCTTTGAATTCGCTCTTCGTCCACGAGATTAGCAACCGAAGACGAAAAACCAACACCCGTAAACGTACTACTAATCGAATATAAAGCAGTAGTAACATAAACAGCTGTTAGTGTGAGATCAAATAGGAATGCATACAATAATAAACCTCCAACAGCTATAATAGATCCTGCCTGCCCCGCTAGTACGATTGCTTTTTTTGAACTTCGATCTGATAAAGAGCCCACTATAGGTGCAAATATTGTTCTCGGGATAATACTACATACTAAATTTGCTGCGAAGCTAAGAGCTGACCCTGTAATCGATAAAATATATAAGCTAATCCCAAATGAATATACATTCGAACCTAAAGAGGAAATCATTTTACTTACAAGAAATGTCCAAAGATGATAGGTCGCCCTTTTCTTCTTCTGTTCTTCATCCAATTTTAACCGCTCCCTCTCTCGAATTATTTAATTAAAACAAATGTAACACAGTTAATATTTACCATCAACAAAAAGTTTAATTTAATTAAATTTTTTAATCTTTACTCTTATATATTTATTAAATATAATTAAACTAAACAATCTGAATGTTTTTGGAGGTGAAGATATGCATGATATTGGAAAACGAATAAAGCAATTACGAAAAGCAAAGCAATTTACTTTGGCAGAGCTAGCTGGCGAACAATTATCAAAAGGTATGCTCAGCTTGATTGAAAATGGAAAAGCCAAGCCATCGATAGAAAGCTTACACTATATCGCTAATAGACTTGGAGTGGAAGCGAATTCCTTACTCGGTGAAGATCACATCGATGAGTTACGAGCTATCTTAAATGATATTGAAAAGAAGTATGCAGAAGCTACAAATAACGAAGAATATAAAGCAATCCTTATGTTGATTAAACCAAGTATCGTAAACATAAAACAAAACACATATGAATCAGCTAGATTACTCGATTTGTACGGAAGGGTAACATATCATCTCAATATTAATGCTGATGATAGTGTAATGAAGCAGGCTATTTCTCATTATCAAGAATTAAATATGATTAATTATATGTTAAACGGCTATCTTCACTTAACCTGGCGAAAATTTAGTCAGCATCAGTATGAGGAAGCTTTAGCCATCCTACAAGAAGCTGAAACAGTAGCAATGAATCAGAAACATCTTGTCGATCACGTCTCTACTCTAGATTTGCATTATTACTTTACGATTATGTTTTTAGCGCTTGATGACATCGAGGAATCAATGAAATATTTACAAAAAGGGATTGAATTTTCAAAGAAAGAAAAACTGTTCTATCGTATTGATGACTTATACCGTATAATGACCTTTCATGCCATCATGGTGCAAGATGAAAGTACTGCGGTATATTATTTAAATAAACTTCAATTATTCGTTGATTTTACAGAAGATCGGCAGGGACAACTTTTAGCTGCTTGGGTTCATTGCCATTATATGAATCGATTAAAAAACAATTATAAGGGTGTTCTCTCCTTCATTCAATCGAAAGAAAAAACATTCCAAAAAGAAATGCCAGAATATATAGTTTATGTCCAACATGAAAAATCGTATGCGTTATTCCATTTAGGACGATTCGAGGAAGCATTAGAAATTTTACAAGAGTTGAAAGTTCCTGACTTTCTTCATCATCCTTATGACCTTTCATTTTGCTATCAGACATTCGCAATAAGAGCATTATGTTATGAAAAGTTGGGTAATCATGAAAAAGCCATGATTGATGTAACGATAAGCTACAATCACGTTAAAAATTTCAAAAAAAATATTTTTCAAACCTTCATCTTTCAAACATACGAAGAGATCATAGGAATTAAACCATAATATATTGTCAAAAGATAATAAAAGGCATATTCAATCCTTCTACAATATCCCTTTTAAAGTTGAAATAAAACATCAAAAAACGTCCGAAAAGTAAAGAAAACACTTTTCGGACGTTTTACAATCTATATTATCTATTAAACTAAAATCACCCAAAGAATCATAGTAAAGATAATCGTTACGATCCCTTGCAATAAAGTAGCCATAGTTTGTGCTTTATACGCATCTGTTACCTTCATTCCGCTGAATTGAGTAACAACCCAGAAGAAACTGTCATTAACATGACTCACTGTCATTGCACCTGCACCAACAGCCATAACCACTAATGCTAGTGGAATTGCTCCTTCGATACCAAGCGTCGGCAATAATGGCGCAATAAGTGACGATGTAATAACCAATGCTGCTGTTGATGAGCCTTGTGCCGTTTTCAATGCCGCAGCAATTAAGAATGGTACTAACAAGAATAAAGCACCGGTAAATATCTCTTCGATATTCCAGCTTTGAATCATTTCAGCAATTCCAGTATTTTTAATAACTGTACCAAAAGCGCCACCAGCACCTGTAATTAATAATATAGGAGCAGCATCTAATAAGGCAGCACCTATCCAGTTCGTTAATGTCTCTTCATTAAATTTCGGTAAAAGAGGAAGAGCTGCGATAACACCGACTAATAATGCAATAACAGGTTGTCCTAAAAACATTAAGAATGCTGCAAGATTACCTTCCATCCCCACTACGGATGCAATAGAGCCAATTCCAATTAATACGATTGGAAGAACAATTGGCAAGAACGCTTGAAAAGTTGAGGGCATCTTCCCAAATGATTTAATAATTTCATCATAATCCAATTCTTCCCCATCATCTTCAACCTGAATTTTCGTTGCGACTTTAGTTGCCCAAATATAACCTACTATCACAGCTGGAATAGCAACAATCAATCCGATTAAAATAATCGTACCTAAGTAACCATCCGCACCAATATTTCCTGCTGCAGCAATCGGACCAGGAGTCGGTGGCACTAAAGTGTGTGTAGCATACAATCCAGTGGCTAATGCTACTGACATAGAAGCTAATGCAACCTTCGCTCTTTTCCCTAAAGCTTTTCTTAAGCTATTTAAAATAACAAATCCAGAATCACAAAAAACAGGAATAGATACAATATAACCAATTAAACTCATAGCTAACTGAGGTCTTTTCGGCCCCACAATACGTAACACAACTTCTGCCATACGATAAGCTGCTCCGGCTTTTTCCAAAATAGTCCCGATAATCGTACCAAATACGATAACAAGACCAATACCACCCATGATACTACCAAAACCACCATTGATATTTTCAACAATTTTATCTAAAGGCATCCCTGAAGCAAAACCAACAAATAATGTACCTAGCAATAATGACAGAAATGGATGCACTTTAAATGTAGTTGTGGCTAAAACAATTAACAATACCCCTATAATTAACACTACAAATAACATGTTTGTTCCCCCTTGATCTTTGTTCCTTAGTATGAAATGGAATAAGTACGCAACACTTGCTCTGCTGCTAGTTCAATTAATTCAGCACCACTTTTCATAGCTGTTTGAAGTGACATTGGCGCATTGACTATACTATGAATACTTGTTATCCCATAATCATAGAGCACATCAATACCTTGTCCAATCGATCCAGCTAAAACAAATACTGGTATCTCAAATTTTTGAGCCTCTTGCGCTACCCCCATTGGTGTTTTCCCAGAAGCTGTTTGAAAATCTATTTGCCCTTCTCCGGTAAAAACACAATCAGCACCGATTAGTTTATCTCGCAATTTCGTATACTCTACGACAATATCAATTCCTCTTTTTGTTTTTGATGGAAAAAAAGCTTGAAAAGCTCCTCCAATTCCACCTGCAGCTCCAGCCCCTGGCAAATCGTGCAATCGTATATTAGTCTCTTTTTCCACCATATTTGCCCAATGTGTAAGATTATTATCTAGTTTTTCAACCATTTCAGGTGTTGCTCCCTTTTGCGGTCCAAACACATAGGATGCGCCATTTTTACCTATTAAGGGATTTTGCACATCAGAAGCAATAAGAAATTCACATTCAGCTATACGAGCATCAAACATTTCATCATCAATTTTTATAAGCTGCTGAAGTGATCCACCTCCAAAACCAATGGATCGCCCTTCACTATTTAATAGTTTCATACCTAATGCTTGCAGCATCCCTGCTCCGCCATCATTGGTAGCGCTTCCACCTATAGCTAATATGAACTTTCGACATCCATCATTTAACGCTTGTAAAATCAATTCACCTGTCCCATAAGTTGTCGTAATCATAGGATTTAATTGATCTGGTTCAACTAAATTTAAACCCGATGCGTTCGCCATTTCGATGACACAGGTTTCACCATCACCTAACACGCCATACTCAGCTTGTGTAGGCTCTAGTAAAGGCCCCTTTACCATAACTTGTACCTTTCGACCATTCGTTGCGGCAACTAAACTTTCCATAGTTCCTTCTCCACCATCAGCAACTGGAACTAACACTGTCTCAACATCTTGATCTACTTTTTTGAGACCCCTTTCAATTGCATGCGCGACTTCAATTGCAGTCAAGCTTCCTTTGAATGAGTCTGGTGCAATAACAATTTTCATATTAAGTTCCACCTTATTCAAAACAATTTATTTAATTATAATATCCAAACTGTTATAATACACTATATATTATATACAAAAATCATTACAAATTTTATTAATTTTTTATTTATTTTAACTAAAACATCGAAAAATCGGGGTAATTGTATGTTAACTGAAGAGCTAGCAAATGAAATAGTTTCGCAAACAATGATACGTCTGGATAGAAATATAAACATCATGAATGAAAACGGCATCATTATTGCTTCAGGAGATTCTAAAAGGATACATCATACACATTTTGGTGCAGTTGAAGTGTTGCGAACAGGGAAACCTCTTATTATTCATGAAAATAATATGAGTGAATGGGAGGGTGCCAAACCAGGTATCAATCTTCCAATAACATTTCAGAAGATTACGATTGGTGTCATTGGCATTACCGGTAATCCTGAAGAAATTACGGAGTTCGGGGAGCTTGTCAAAATGATTACTGAAATGATGATCCAACAAGCATTTTTAACCGAACAAATGGAATGGAAACAGCGATTAAAAGAATTAATTTTTGAGGATTTGCTATCAAATAGCATAAGGTACGAATCAATTGATAAAAGATTACACCTTTTAAACTTTAAATTAATAGCCCCCTATCAAGTAGCCATCATTGATTTAGGACAAAAGCAAATCAAGAGAAATGACGTACTACAAATAGCAGAAAGCTCTTTTACTGAACAGCAGGCACTAATCGGCTTTATAAATGTCAACCGTCTGTTTATATTAACTTCTAACCTTGCTGAACATATATTTAAAGATAAATTAAAGCATATTTATCGCATTTTAACAGCTAAAAATCTTTTGATTCGCATTGGTATGGGACTAACTGTTGTAGAACAAGAAAATATTAAGCACTCATATGCAGATTCTATCTCTGCTCTTAAGCACAGCACTAGTGAACTACCCCTTGTTTCTTTTGCTGAAATCGAAACGAAAGCGCTATTGGATCAATTGGATGAACGAACGAGGCAACAATTCTCTACTAGAATACTAGGTAATTTATCGGAGAAACTCCAAGAGACATTGGAACAATTTATCTTCTATAATCTCAATATTGAAAAATGTTCAAGAGGTATGTATATTCATCGCAACTCCCTTATTTACCGAATTAAACAAATAAAAGAATATACAGGCTACGATCCTCAAAACGTAAATGATGTCATTACCTTACAAATGGCAATGTGGATGAGGAAATAAGGTCACATGTTTTACGAGGTTGACTCAATAGATCTTTTTTGATTATTGTATATGGATTAAAAAGTCCATCTTTCTTTAATAAATTAAGCCAATTACATGAATAAGCCCATTATGGAGCGTAGAAGCTATATCAAAAGTGATAAAGCATCACTTTTGATATAGCCTCCTCATCTACTATCATTTCGTATAGTAATTTTGCGTATAATATGGTTGGTTTTCGGCATTAAATGCCACACCAACACCTAAGTACTTATATTCCGGCTTTAGAATATTTTCTCGATGACCTAATGAGTTCATTAAGCCTTCATGAGCATAAATACTACTAAATTGCCCGTGTGCTAAATTCTCTCCTGCTAAAGTGAAAATAAGATGATCTTCTTCCATTCGATCAAAAGGTGACTGGCCTTGTAAGTTCGTATGATTGAAGTAATGATTTTCAGCCATATCCAAACTATGTTTTCTTGCAGTATTTTTAACATGATCATCCCACGTTAACGTTCGTAAAGAATGATTTACCCTAGCCGCATTTGTTAGATCAAACATTTGATACTCAAAACCTTCCTTTAGTTGGTCAGTGGCAGTTGTATAAATCTCCTTTTTTTTCTTCTCTGTACCCCTCTCAATAATTTGAATGGCAGTAACCGTGTTATTTTCATGCTTATCATAAAAAACGGTCACAAAACTATCATCTATTTGAAAGAGATTATAATCTGCATCCATCGGTAGCTGATATAGTATGAGCCCTTTTCGAAGAGTTGTTAAAGGCTTACCTAATTGCTCAAGCACAACCTCCTTGGAACTGCCTAGTTTAATTCCTTTTGTAGAAGAAATTAAATCCTGGTTAGTATATAATCCAACCACTTTATCCATTTCATTGAACATCACATTTACAAAGTTTTGATAATCTTCATGGTAGGTAAACCAATTGGTTTCATATTCATTGTAAGATATTCGCTTCGGCTCTCCTAGCATCGCTATCACATCATTTTTTGAATCTCCAATTTCAATATTATGAATAGAAAAAATATGATCAGCAGGTGCCGTTAATTGAGGCTTGTCAATTTGTTTCGGAGTAGTCTCTTGCATGTTAAATTTATCTTCTATACTACCAATCAAAGCTTGAAAGGAGTTTAGTAAAGCTTGCAACTTATCCTTGAAGGCTTCATTCTCAACCATTGATGAGAATTCATTTTTTATTGTCGCTATAATAGATGAATCGCTTCCCTGTTCAAACTGCTTTCCAATAGACGACCATGATATACCTAAAATAAATATAACGAAGACTATCAGGAATATACGTTTCATCTTTCATTTTCCTTTCAACTTTTTATGAGAGAAATTTAATAGCTATTTATCAGTGTATCCTATTTTTATAAAGAATAAAAAGATGTTTAATTATTGCCATTTTCAAGAAAACTGTTACCTATTAACAAATAATGAATCCTTAACTTATAACCTTTTCAGAACCACATATAAAAATAACGCTATATCAATCTGTAGTACTCAGGTTTATTATAATTCTATACTTTAACCTATACCTCGAGTATCTATTTTTTCTCATTCTATCATGGTAAAAACATTACTTAATAGATTCAATAACTATTTTTAAATAATTAAATATTTAGAAAATTATTTAAAAATATTAATTTTTCTTATATTATAGTAATACATAGTTTGAATAGGGTAACTTGAACTGCTCTCATCTACTATATATTTTTATCACAACAACGGAGGGAAATAATGAAAAATATCATTCAAAAATGGAATAAAGTGAGCCTTGTTAAACAAATACTTATAGGCATCATTATGGGGATTATATTAGCAGTGACTATCCCTAAGGCTGCAAGTTGGATTACTATTTTCGGTTCATTATTTGTCGGCGCTTTAAAGGCAGTAGCTCCGATACTAGTCTTATTCATAGTTATGTCAGCTATTTCTAAACATAAATCTGGACAAAAGACAAATATGAAATCAATTATCATCTTATATGGATTAGGTACATTTCTAGCTGGTTTTGTTGGGGTCATAGCTAGCTTTATCTTCCCAACAACCCTATCACTTGTAGAAGGAGCAAAAGATGTAACTCCTCCTGAGGGGCTTGTGGAAGTACTAAAAACATTACTAATGAACGTCGTAGATAACCCTGTCAATGCCATAATAAATGCCAATTATCTCGGTATACTAACATGGGCCATACTTCTTGGTCTGGCCTTAAAAACTGCATCTGACTCTACTAAAGATATGCTATCTAATTTTTCAGATGCCATTTCTAAATTAGTTAAATGGGTAATCAGCTTGGCACCCCTAGGTATTATGGGACTCGTTTTTGATTCTATTGTTACAAACGGACTTTCTTCTTTACTTGAATACGGAAAATTACTTGCTGTATTAATTGGATGTATGTTACTTGTGGCTTTTGTAGTTAATCCACTTATTGTATACGTGTTTATCCGCAAAAACCCATATCCACTTGTTTTAACTTGTATAAAAGAAAGTGGAATCACAGCATTCTTTACTCGTAGTTCAGCCGCTAATATTCCTGTAAATATGAATTTATGTAAAAAATTAGGTTTGGATAAAGATACGTATTCAGTGTCTATTCCATTGGGAGCTACTATAAATATGGCCGGTGCAGCGGTTACCATTTCAGTATTAACACTTGCAGCCGTTCATACACTTGATATACAAGTCGATATCGTTACAGCTCTTATTCTTAGTGTACTATCCGCCATTTCTGCTGCAGGTGCTTCAGGTGTCGCAGGAGGATCACTTTTACTTATTCCTCTTGCTTGTAGCTTGTTTGGCATTCCAAATGATGTGGCCATGCAAGTTGTTGGTGTTGGTTTTATCATAGGTGTTATACAGGACTCTTGTGAAACTGCTCTGAACTCATCCTCTGATGTCTTGTTTACAGCTACAGCTGAAATGGCTAAAAACCGCCTTTAAACGATTGAAAATAAGAAAAGCGCACTCCACGCCACCCGTGCAGGTCCGTATGAACTAGAGCCCGCTGACTAAGATACAGTTCAACTAATGCTCACACTCGTCTGAGAATTAGTTGAACCAATCGGGCTTTAAGTGACATTGATTCATCTTGTAATTTTGCTAACCTAATGTTGCTTGATGCGGGATAAAGGAAACCATGAAGAGCCAGTCTGTCTAGCTTCATAGGCTCCCCCCCTTGAGATCATTAGCTACATACTTATAGAAACCTTTCAGGATTTCTTTCAAGATGCGTCTTATGCTAGCCTAGGGTAATAAAGCCGATTCAGCCTTTCTTCGTTGGCTAATCGAAGAAAGGTTGGAAGAAGTACTATAGGAGCTGAGCGCTGGAGCTAGACAACAGTCTAGGTCCAAAATGATACACTTTCTTACCATTTTAAAAAGACAAACCTTTCTTCAAAAGAAATCGGTTTGTCTTTTTGTTTTTTCTAATAGATTGTTTTTTAAATGAATTCGATGTATAAAAATAATCGTTAAAACGTTAGTTAATTGATGAGACTTCTAATAGAGTAGAGGATCAGCTGATATCCTACAAATGCTATGCGCCAGGCAAGCCTACAGCCACCACTCAAGCAATCTGGTATTACTTTTCTTTATAGGGTTGGTATATCAATCACTAACCTTTTACCTAAAAAAATAAAAGGGCTATTCCCAACGAATGAGAAGCCCTTTTTCAATAGAACAGCAAAATACGTATTCTACGTTACTATTATATATTAACTCTAAATCATAAATTGTAGATTATATATTTTAAAAATCCGACTACTTATCTTTGCGTCTGTAACTCCTTGCTTTCAGCAAGACCTAGTGCCTTCGCAGTTGAAGAATGGATTTCGTGGAATAGATCTGGGCTCTCCACTAATGACACGCCATAAGAAGGGATCATTTCTTTTATTTTCGGTTCCCACTCTTTTAACTGTTGTGGGAAACATTTTTTGATTACCTCTAACATAACATGAACGGCAGTAGAAGCTCCTGGTGAGGCTCCAAGCAATGCAGCCACTGAGCCATCAGCTGAACTAATTACTTCCGTACCAAATTGAAGTGTTCCTTTTCCACCAGCAACGGTATCTTTAATAACTTGTACGCGTTGTCCTGCAACCACGATATCCCAATCTTCGCTTTTTGCAGTCGGAATAAACTCACGCAACTCTTCGATACGTTGTTCTTTTGATAACATAAGTTGTTGGACAAGATATTTTGTTAATGAAAGGTTTTTCGCTCCTCCCGCTAACATAGTGAAAACATTGTTTGGTTTTACAGAACCTATTAAGTCCATATTTGAACCCGTTTTTAAGAATTTTGGTGAGAAACCAGCGAACGGTCCAAATAGTAATGATTTTTTATTGTCGATATATCGTGTATCTAGATGTGGTACAGACATTGGAGGAGCACCAACTGCAGCTTTCCCATATACTTTTGCATGATGCTGCTCTACAACCTCTGGATTGTTACATACTAAGAATAATCCACTTACTGGGAATCCACCAACATGTTTACTTTCAGGAATACCAGTTTTTTGTAATAAATGAAGGCTACCACCACCTCCGCCAATAAAGACGAAATCTGCATTATGGTATTCAAGTTTGCCACTATCACTATGGACTTTCACTTCCCATGAGCCGTCGCTAGTACGTTTAATATTATCCACTTTGTGATTGTATTTAATGTCAACATTTTTGCGTTCTAAGTGGTCGATTAACATACGTGTTAAAGCACCAAAGTTGACATCCGTTCCAGAATCAATTTTTGTTGCTGCAATAGGTTCAGCTGAAGTACGCTCTTGCATAATAAGCGGAATCCATTCCATCAGTTTTTTTGGATCATCAGAGAATTCCATACCCTCGAATAGATGATTGTTCGAAAGCGCTTCAAAACGTTTTTTCAAGAACTCCACATTGTTCTCTCCTTGAACTAAACTCATATGAGGCAATGGCATGATAAAGTTCTGTGGATTACTGATTAAATTGTGGTTTACTAGATAAGACCAAAACTGTCTTGAAACCTGAAACTGTTCGTTAATTTTGATAGCTTTACTAATATCGATAGAGCCGTCTTGTTTTTCAACGGTATAGTTAAGCTCACACAACGCAGAGTGCCCTGTTCCTGCATTATTCCATTCGTTAGAGCTCTCCTCTCCAGCTTTATCGAGTTTCTCAAAAACTGTAATGTTCCAGTCTGGTACTAATTCTTTCAGGAGTGTTCCCAAAGTCGCACTCATGATTCCGGCACCAATTAAGATAACGTCTGTTCTAGTTTGTTTGTTGCTCATTTTTCCCATCCTTATACCCCTAAGATTTACAGAAAGGATGTAGGTGCTCCCTGATTTGGCGTCACAGCAAGTAAGGGAACGCCAAAGTCGCATACACCTTTTCTGCATCAATTATACCCTGATCATAGTATATCACTATTATTTATATTTTAAAAATTTCTACTATTATATATTAATTAGTATATCACTTTTATTCACGATTTGAAATATATATTATTTTAGCAATAATTAGTATATCTCTTTTTCGTAACCAAAAAATGTATATTGTAATAAATAACCATAAGTATGGCACTATTATTAAAGATTTATAAACGTCCACTATTATATGAACATAATAAGCTATATAAAATTTAGTAAAAAGTGTTAAGAACACCTATCAGGTCTTAGTAATACACAAAAGCTCGGATCTTTAGCTCTCCTCTCACAAACGTTAAGGGTTGGTTTACTAAAACCAGATGTCACCCACTTTCTTCTTTGTTGAATTACAGACGATTGATTTAGGTTTTGCACTAAAAAATATGGCTTTTTCTAACGGTTCATCGAAGCATTTAGCCGAATGGCAATCAAATGCAAATAACATAAAAAAAGTGATTACTGATAAAGATGGATACTACTTTGAAGGTAGAACTTTTATATATATAAATTACATTACACAAGAGGGACATCTATATTCATCTGTTCTTTTTTCATTGAGGCTATTTTCACGAATATAGGCAAAGTTAAATTCCGCTCTTGGGTGGTCGGTGCTCCTGTAGGAGTCCCGCTACTTACGCTCCATTCGACTTTGGAATACCATATTTATTCAACGAACTTATTTAAAAACAACAATCTTTTAGAAAACAGTCTAAATAAAAAACAAAAAAAGCGAAGTGAAAAATTTCACTTCGCTTTGATATTAAAGATTGATCGAACTGGAGTTCATTTATAAAAATATAATCTTCCAAAAGTCTTCATTGCACATATAGCTCAAAACCGCACGTGAAATCAATCACATAAAAGGATTGAATGTAACGAAATGCAGCACTTTCTTATGAAGTTACACAATTTTATAAATCTATTTGCTTAATTATTTTTGCAGGGTTTCCACCAACTACTACATTATCAGGAACATCTTTAGTAACTACAGCACCAGATGCGATTACAGCATTGTTTCCTATTGTTACTCCAGGATTTATCACAGCACTGCCTCCAATCCATACATTATCTCCTATACGAATAGGCTTTGCATATTCTTTTCCTGAATTACGTTCGATTGGATGAAGTGGATGAGTAGCTGTGTAGATTTGTACACCAGGTGCCAACATACAATTATCTCCGATTCTTACTTCACATACATCTAAGATTGTACAATTAAAATTTGCAAAAAAGTTCTCTCCAACATGTGTATTATATCCATAATCAAAACGTATATTAGGCTCCATAAAGACATTTTCTCCCGTTGAACCTAATAATTCTTTTAATATTTCAATACGTTTATCATTTTCTGTTTCCGTCGTTTGATTATAGATTCTCACTAGACGTCTTGCGTTTATACGATCATTTACCAACTCAGAATCTGCAGGATTATACATTTCTCCTGCTATCATTTTTTCTTTTTCTGTTTTCATCATGATTGTTCCTTTCTTTTAAAGGTAATAAGTACTTTTCCCTGCTAACTAATTTGTACAAAAACTAAAATCCTTTAATAAAAAGGATTTTAGTATATAAACGCGAGTATAGAAATAAAAATTAAATCGGTATCCAAGTTTGTCTTTACTTTTAAAAACAAATCTCATTTAATGATGGCATCTAATAGTTTCTCTTGTTACCTTCTAGCAAAGTCAACAAACTTAAATTTATCTGGTCTGTGTCTTGACTCTGTGAATTGAAAAAGACTAGTATCGTCTAAGTATGTGTAACTTTTAATAACAACAATCATATCGAATTCTTTCATATCTAAAGACATCTTATCTTCATCATTAGCCATTTGAACAGTAATTTCTTTTCGAGCGTAGGCAATTTTGTATCCCAACTCACCTTCAATATAGCTATAAAGGGAATCCTGACAAATCTCTTCTGTTAGCTGACCAACAAACTTCTCTGGAATATAATCTTTATCCAAAATAATTTTTTGTCCATCAATGATTCTCTTTCTAATGATTGTCCATACTTTCTCATTAGATTGGAGTCCTAACTTCTTCGCTATCTTTTTACTTGGAATACTACAATCCAACCCTTTGACTTCTGTTGTAACGGTATCACCTAATTGGTCTGTCAATTCTTTGAAGGACACGACCTTTGATACAGGAAAGTCGAATTTTTGAATATCTAATACAAATGAACCTTTGCCGTTCACTTTCGCAATATAGCCATTTTGCTCTAATTTATTTAATGATTTTCGAATTGTATCACGAGAAACGCTGTAATAATCCATTAAGCTTTTCTCAGATGGCAATTTATCATCAGCCACATACACTTCGTTTTCAATTTTATCAACGAGATCATTATAAATATTTACGTATTTCTTATCCATTATTATCACCGTAAATATTCTATCATAAATTATTTAAAAAGGAATTATCTCTAATTATTTAAACCTACATAATATACAATTGATTGATATGGTTTAAGAGTCATTTCACAACTTAATGCAGGTGTACTTTCATAATTTCCAATTAAAACAGAGCTATTTTCTACACGCTCTATTAAATCATTTGGCAATTGTACTTCAGTGTCTTCACCATAGAAATTATTTATAACAATCAACATTTTATTTTCGAATGATCTTGTATAAGCCATAACCTTATCATGAGCCTCTAAAATCATTTGGAAATCGCCCTCTGCAATAATCGGGTATTGCTTACGTAAAGAAATGAGCTTTTGATAGAAATAAAAGACTGAGTTCGAATCCTCTAGTGCATTCTTTGCATTGATTTCTTTCGCTGAATCTCCAAGTGAAATCCACGGTGTTCCCGTAGTAAAGCCTGCATTTTCTTCATCATTCCATGGAATCGGTGTTCTAGAGTTATCACGTGATTTGCTTTTCAAAATCTCGAGTATTTCTTGCTCTGGCACACCTTGCTCTTTCAAAATATGATAATAATTGATCGATTCAACATCTCTATATTGTTCAATGCTGTTGAAATGCGGATTAGGCATACCGAATTCTTCACCTTGATAAATATATGGTGTTCCTCTCATCATATGAACAGTTGTCGCAAGCATCTTTGCACTTTCTTTATGATACTCCTGATCATTACCAAATCGAGAAACAATTCGTGGTTGATCGTGATTACACCAGAAAACCGCACTCCAGCCATTCCCCTCTTGAATACCTTCCTGCCATGTTTTGAATATATCTTTTAACATAGGAAAGTCGAAATCCATTAACGTCCATTTATCTTGATTTTTATAATCAACTTTTAAATGATGGAAGTTAAATACCATGGATAACTCTTTTTCTTCTGGATTTGAATACTTTATACAATGATCGATTGTTGTTGATGACATTTCTCCAACAGTGATGACATCCTCATGCTTTCCAAAAGTTTTTTCATTCAACTCTTTTAAATACTCATGTATTTTCGGACCATCTGTATAAAATCTTCTGCCATCTCCTACTTCATCATCTTCGAAAATTTCCGGCTTAGAGATTAAGTTAATAACATCTAGTCTAAATCCTTTAACTCCCTTATCTAACCAGAAATTAACCACCTTATAAATTTCTTCTCTAACTTCTGGGTTCTCCCAATTCAAATCACCCTGGGTAACATCGAATAAGTGCAAATAGTATTCTTGAAATTCTTCTCTATATTCCCATGCCGACCCACCAAATTTAGAAATCCAATTTGTTGGTTCCTTATCTTCTTTTCCTTCTTTCAGGATATAAAAGTTTTTATACTTTTCTTCTCCTTGTAACGCTTTTTTGAACCATTCATGCTCTGTTGAAGTATGGTTAAAAACCATATCTAGCATAATATCGATATTTCTTTTACTCGCTTCTTCAACCAATTGTTCAAAGTCTGCCATCTCACCAAACAATGGATCAATCTTATAGTAATCTGCAATATCATAGCCATTATCTTTTTGTGGTGAAATATAAAATGGAGTTAACCATATATAATCCACGCCAAGTTTCTGTAAATAATCTAGCTTCTCGATAACACCTCGTAAATCACCGATACCATCACCATTGGAATCATTAAATGAACGAGGGTATATTTGATAAACAACGCTTTGTTTTAAATTCTTCACGAAATCCACTTCACTTTCATTCCTAGTTAGTTTTGTACTGGTTGATATGTTGGTAATTTACGTCTTCCTAAAATCATCGTTAGTACAAACGGAATAACGATTGCTACAACCATAGAAATCGCAAAACTTCCCATACTACTTGTCTGCATCGATAGAATACCTGGAATTCCACCAACACCAATTGAGTTAGCCATTGCACCGCTGCTAACAGAAATAATCGCAGCTGCACTTGAACCAATCATTCCTGCAATGAATGGGAACATATATTTCATGTTGACACCAAATAAAGCTGGTTCTGTTACACCTAAATATGCTGAAATACATGCAGGTACATTGACTTGCTTCGCATCATTATCTTTACGTTGTAAAAACACCATCGCAAGAACAGCCGAACCTTGAGCAATATTAGATAGTGCAATCATCGGCCAAAGTGAAGTTCCACCCATTTCAGCAATTAATTGAAGATCAATCGCATTTGTCATATGATGTAATCCAGTGATGACTAACGGTGCATATGCAAAACCAAATAAAGCTGCAAATAACCAACCAAATGTAGATGTTAAACCTGCATATACAACAGAAGAAATCCACTCACCAATAGTCCAACCAATTGGCCCTAACACTGTATGAGCAAGTAACACGGAAGGAATCAATGCAAAGAATGGAACGATAATCATTGAAATAGATGATGGACAGATTTTTCTAAGTCCTCTTTCCAAATACACTAAAACAAACCCTGCTAAAATAGCTGGGATTACTTGTCCTTGATATCCAATCATATCAATTTGAACAAAGCCAAAATCCCATACTGGTATTTCTCCACCACCAGCAACTGCATACGCATTCAATAACTGAGGAGATACCAACGTAATACCTAAAACTATACCTAGTATTTGAGACGTTCCCATTTTTTTAGTAACAGCCCACACAACCCCTACAGGTAGGAAATGGAATATCGCTTCCCCAATGATCCAGAGAAAACTATGCAGGCCAGCCCAAAATTGTGAGATTTCAACTAGTGTTTTCGTTCCATCTTCGAACATTTTTACATCGCCAATAATATTTCTGAAACCTAATACTAATCCACCAACAATTAACGCCGGAATAATTGGTGCAAAGATTTCAGCTAAATTAGCCATCAATCTTTGAATAAAGTTCATATTATTCTTGGCCGCTTGCTTCGCATCTTCTTTACTAACCGAATTAGCACCTGACAATTCTACAAAATCGTTATAAAAAACAGAAACATCATTACCAATAATGACTTGAAATTGCCCAGCTTGAGAAAATACTCCTTTTACAATCTTTAAACTTTCAATTTTTTCTTTATTAGCTAATGATGGATCTTGCAAAACAAATCGCATACGTGTTGCACAATGTGTAACAGCACCGACATTTTCTTTTCCACCAATATATTCAAGTAAGTCTTTTGCTTCACTTGCATATTTCCCCACTGAAAATACCTCCTTGTTTTATAGCTATACGTATAGGTTACACCGACATTTTACCTATACGTACAGGTTTTTGTCAACGTTTTCAATTGAAATTAGTTTTTTTAGATTTATCAAAATTGCTAAGCGTTTCTTATCTATTTGAAAGGATCGATCAATAATCAAACCTGAAATCTTCAAGATATGTTTTCAAAAAAGCTGTTTTCTCCTACTTTGTTACCTATGAATAAGTAATGTGTATAGGTAGAGTTGAATTCGGCTACAGGATGTTCGCTTTTCAGAGGAGTCTTGCACCTTACGCTCAACCAGCCTCTATATTCATCATTTATTGAACTCCCTTATTTTTATTATCCGTAAAATACTCTACATCCATTTGGTTTAATGTCTTTTATAGAACAACGACCTATCATAAATAATAGTGGCACTATTATTTGAAATATATTCTTGTCAATGAAAAACCACAAACTAAGCTATCATTATTAGTAAAAATGATCAAAAAAACACCCTATTAATCATAGAGTGTTTTATATCGATATAATTGAATTTTCTTTAGCCTATCTCGCTAGCAACATAGCCCCATTTCTATACACCTTTTTTCTCTAATTCTTTTAATTTATAAAAATTAAGCTCCTTTTTTTGATTTTCTTGAATAACAATCTTTATTTTTGAAGGTTCTTTAAATTTCACTTTACTAATTTTAAAAGTCCAAATAAGTACCTCAAGTAATTCTTGATTAGTTGCAGAAAAATCTCTATGTCTTGTAATACCTGCCCCTAATAATGGAAGTACCACCGTTCTTCGGTTATATAATGCATTTACTTCAGTCCAAAATTTCAATAGACAAGTAGCATATTCTGTTAATCTTAAATTTGCTTCATTCTTTTCATTAAATTTTGAAAATGCAACAAGGAAATAATCGTCATCTTTAAAAATACTTCCTAGTTCATACCTTGTCGTATTGCCTCCAAGCTCTCTTTGAACCTCATATTCCTTAATATTTTTTTGCAATCTACGATCTTTCAATACTTTATTATTGAATTTTTGAATATCCTCTTCTCTCGGATATTTTTTCATTATGTATTGTCCGTTTAAAGAATTTTCAGAAATTAAATCATCGTCCACTAGAGTATCAAAGAACTCATTAAATGCTATAACCTTATAATCATTCGGATCTTGATTAAAAATATCACCAACTGATATTTCAAAGGTAGAACCATCCAAATTTAAAGAAATAGAATCCAAGCTAGTCGATCTAAAAGTATATATAACCATATAAACAAAAGAAATACTAACTAAAATCCAAAAGATTGATGTCTTAAATGAAATATCAAAAAAAGAAAGAAAAGCAGTTGTCGCAGCGAATAGTAAACTTGGCGCTGTCCAAGCATTTTGCCAAAAACTTTTTTCGAAAATTAGTTCTTTTACTTTTTTAACCCTTCTATTATTCATAATTTTATACCATTCCACCTTATCATTCTGTATTAGTATTCATTTGTAAAGATTCGCAAATTATCTATAGAAAGACATTGTTTTAGGTATCTTGGTTTAATATGCAAATAGAAAAAACCTTGAACTCTACCGAAATCAAGGTTTATTAACATTCATGATTACTTATGTTACGCTTTATTTTCAAAAGGAATCCCATAATTAGCTTTTTTTCTAAATACGACAGTTCCTTTTGCTTCTTTTCCATTTACTAAAGCTCTAGCTAATGTATTCTTCTCAGGTAAAACAATAGATTCATTAAGTTTTTTCATTTCTGCGTCTGTTACTAGTTTTCTTATTGTTTCTACATTTATAATTCTGGTCACTGAGACGCACCTCCTAATAGATCATTTACAGTCTTCATAAGTTCACTATTCATGGGAATCAACAACTTTATCTCTTCCTCGCTTAACTCTCTTGAACCATTAATTGTAACTGTTAAGACTAAATCATTTTGTATAGGATAACATATTAGATATGTTTTCACAAAATGATCTTCTGTTTTAAGAATCAATTCTTCACTTTTATTAAAACAATCAATAACAAGTATTCGATCTTTATGATTGTCATCTTTACCCTGGTTTATATTAAAGGGATAAAAATCCACCTGCCCTTTTTTACCAGAAACATGTTTCAATCCTTCAGAATTTGTTTTTTTCCACGCCCCGACTCCATTAATACTGAAATCTGGATAAATAGCATACACACTACGTAGAGCATCCGTTAATACATGGTATAGATTAGAATTATTTGAACTAATAAGTTCTTTTGTTATCTTTAGAATAAACATAGCGATTGCATCTCTTTCCGCTTGTCTTATTCTTACTAGTTCTAAAAGTTTCTTAGGATCTTCGAATGCACCATATTCAGTTATTACTTTGCTTATTTCACTACAAGCAATACTTACTGCAGCATCCGTATTTTCTCGCTCGAAATCATATGTCAAAGGGTTTAGTCCTGTAAAATCAGAGAGTAAATGATAATTTGTAGAATTTGGATCGCTAATATCATCAGTAACACTACTATGAGGTATTAGAAAAAACACTCTTCCTCTCTTAAGTTTTCCCCAGAATAGGCCCATTTCAAACAAGGTATTATCACGAGTCATAACATAGTTTTTACCTCGTATATTAACAAAATCATCAGGAGAACATATAAACACAGCAAAATCACTTCTATCTAACTGAGCTTCAAGATCTTCCATAGGATATCTAAGAGGTTGAAATACACCGGCTGACCATGGAGTAACTTCTGCAACATAGTTAAGAGCTTTTTGAACGGCATACACATATTTCAAAGCTTCTCTAGAAGATCCTATAAAAACTCTTGGATTATTTTTTTTCATACTTCCTCCTAAATTTACGTATTAAAAAAGAGATCATAAAGTTAGGTCATATAAAATCCAACTCAGAAAATATACAATATTTGGTATTTATATTATACATCTTATTCATAAGGTCTGTCAGCATAAATGTTTTGTTAACGTAATTTATCTAAATGTAGTAAATCATCAAATTTTGTGTTGGCTTAATTTTAAGAAAAAAGAGGTAAAATAATGCTTGATTATGTAAATAAATTTACATGGAGCTTGTTAAAATAAAGAATTTTTCTCTTCTTTATTTTATTGTATCCAAAAATTCTGTTTTGCATAATACAATCATTTTGAAATACTCCTACCTCCCTTATCAAAATCTACCCAAGCTAAGATGCTCATTTAGTACCCTAACAAAAACACTATTCGTTGATAGTGACATTTTTCATCTCAAGAGAGAGCTCCTTCCATTTAGTGAACCGTTTTTTAAATATGTACCAATAAAAAAGAAAGATTATTTTCAATTAGAACAATAAGACAGTATTAGAAAAATGCTAATAATGATTACTAAAGCAATTATTTTTGTAAAACAACCACCTTTTGCAGATGCTCCCAAATTCCCAATCATTGATTGATTAACAGAGTCCGATAAATTCGCTACTGGATTCTTTTTATATTTCTTAATTCGTTTTCTTTCTTGATTATTTTCGTTCATAATACTCCCCCTATGTGGCTACACTCCATTTTTAAATATTTATCTGTTGATATTACATTTTCACGTATATGTTTTTCTTTATCTATCAAAACTTCAACTAACCCATCTATCTGATTTCATAAATCTTTTATAAACCAATTATAACCCCATCTCAAATTGATTTTTAGCGTCTAGCATCAGAAACCTCTTATATATTATGAAAAAAAATAACATTTTCATCATTTATATGCTACACTCTAACTAATTGAATATTTAAAAGGAGGTTTAAAAAATGATAAACACAATGAATGAAAAATTTATAAAATCACAGGTTGAGATTAACGCTCCAAAAGGTCTAGTCTGGTTAGCATGGACTGTCTCTGAGCGTGTTTCAGAATGGTTTGCTCCTGAATCAGTCATTGAAGCGAGAGAAGGAGGTTCATATGAACTCTATTTCATTCCTGGTAATAGAGAAGAAATGAATACTAAAGGTTGTAAAGTAACAAAAATAGATACAAACAATGAACTTCATTTTACCTGGAAGGCTCCAGACCCTTTTAAAAGTTTGATGAATAATGAAAATAATTTAACTAGAGTTCAAGTTACATTTGAAGAATTAATAAATGGGATTACCAAAGTGACAGTTCATCATATTGGTTTTGGTAAAGATGACAGTTGGAAAGAAGCGTTTGATTGGCATGTGATGGCGTGGTCAGAAGTATTAAATAGTTTGAAAGAGAAGATTGAAAATGGTGAAGGCCATTTGTGCTGTCAACCATAAGCAAAAATTCTCACTTATTCAAAACGGGTTGACTTTCTTTTGGTAAGTATAAAGTAACCCGTTATCACCGCTATAACTTCTCCATAACTGATATGAATACGATAGTAGGTATCTAGTTTTAAAGTGATCTCATATCACCCACTTTCATATAACTGACTTATCTTTAAGAATTCTGTTTCGTATGAATCCCAAGCAAGACCTTCATTTTTTGTATAATGATTACATCCTACGGGAGCAGCGGGACAGGTTAGCCCCCGGAAAGCGAGCATCCTGGAGCGAAATTCAACTCAGCCTATATTCACTACTTATTCATCGGAAAAAAAATATACGAAAACAATCCCCAAAATTTTTTCATTATTTAAATATAATAATTAATATATTCAAAAGATGAGTATCTGAATTTTCTCACATGCACATTACATGTAAGTAATATTTCTTTACCCAACCCAAATAGGTTCAATTTTCCAAAGAAGCCTAAAACACGAACATTTTTTATAAACCACATCAATATCCGAGAAAAATAATACGTTAGAAATATGATTACAACAAACAAAACACGAATATTAACAAAATATAACTTAATAAATATATGTTTTTTCTAAAATTCCCCTCTTGTCAAGTTAATATTATCAAGTCTTCCCTGTTCATCTGGGGTTATATGATGAATCCCTTCATCACATGAGATTTCTGTAAATAATTCAACATCTTTCACTGTAAAAGTCCGTTCAAACGTAATAATATCTCCTACTTTTAGTGCCATATGAATCTCTCCTTATTCAGAAAAAATATTTTATATTATCAGAAATATATTAAACAGCTCATCCCTCATTTCCTTCTTCTTCCACAAAACCACTTCTTTAGTCCAATAAAAAGCAGAGTCAAAAATGTCGACTCTGCTTACTAACTCTTGAACATTTTATAAAATATGTATCTGACCATCTTGGTATTTTAATGAATAATTTCCTTCTTTCTTCAAAAAAATAGGTAGGTATCGAGACACCTTTTCCGCAATTCCAAGATTACGTGGATTTATGATCCATTCAATTGATTTCCAATCCAAAATACCTTCTCGTGTTTTTTTGGGTGTTTCAAATTTTAATCCATCGTTTACTTCATATAGATAAACATAAATTCCATCAAGTTCACCATTAGAAGTTTCCCAGCAAAGAGTTCCTTTAGAAGTATAGGTATCTACCCTTAACCCAGTTTCCTCAAATACTTCACGTATTGCACCTTCATCAGGTGTTTCACCTTTTTCAATCTTTCCACCTACTCCATTCCAAACACCCATAATTGGAGCCTTTTCTCTGTTAAGCATTAATATAGTATTTTTATTTTTCACAAAACAAATCGTATATTTAAACATTATTGAAATCAACACCTTTATATTATATCTACTAAATTATAAGGTGTATAAATATAAGTAACAACTCAGCATATATAAAAATTTGTGTTCATAAGTGGCTGTTGTTTTTGAGATAGCATGGAAAATTCCTCTGTTCGAAATAGGTAGAGCTTTATTTTGTAGAAAGAGTACTGGATTTTTACAACATAACATTCGCACTCTAATGAGTGCTTTTTTATTTCATCATATTAATACTCGTATAAAAGAGATAGTGTGCCAAAGCGGTAGGATAGATACTAAAATAGAAAAGATGATGCTACTTCTAATAACTCCTTTCCAAATACCTTTACCTTTCCATATATAATTTACTAAGATCCAAAGACTGAAAGGGATAACTGTAAACAGAAACCAATATTGTTCTTTCTGTCGTTTAACCGCATCCATGAGAATCTCTTCGATCCATTCATCTTCTTTTGTAAAAGTAACTGTTTCACTCTTCTTCTTTCCAAATATACTAGTAGATTGTAATTCTACTGTCGTTTTATCATGAGAAATCACATTATATCCAAAAGGGACATAAGCGGCTTTAAAAACCAAAACATAAGAGATAAAACCTATCATAGCAAATAATGTGATATAAAATCCAATCTTTTTAAATTGTTGAGATGTTAGTTTCATTGCAAACTCCTCCTTTCATTTACTTGTATAAAGTCGCTTGCTTCTTCTGATGAGTAGAAAAACTTTAAGGGACATAATATGTACTTTATCTATTTGAAAACCCTTATTGCCTAAAATCCCCATTTGAGATTATATCTCTATATTAACAAAAATAGGATAGTATGCGATATAAATCTTGGAGGATTATCATGCTAAATCCTCTCCAAAACACCCCACTTCTACCGCAATGTGATTAATATTAAAATAAAAGGACTATCAAAAACGATAGCCCTCTTACTTATTATATTTCGATTTATTGATAGAATGTTAGTCAGTAGGCGATTATTACAGCGGCTACCCAACCAAAACCTGTTAGCATAAAAAATCTTTTGAATAGCCCAATTGCCTTTGGACAAGATCTAGAAATGTCAAGACTTCTAAAACTAACAATATTCGAGATTCTCACATTCCTTATTAAGATCTTATTTTTCCGATAACTTCAATAACGGTGGAACTACAGCCATCGCAACAATTCCAGCAAGGACTGCTTCAGCAATTCCATTTGTAAAAAACACTGTTAAAACAGCTTTATAAATAGCACTCGTGCTGGTAGCATTAATAGCTTGGGCGTAGGCATCTTGGAATAAGAAAGAAATAGAACCCATGACTAAAAATGTATGAATAAAAGTCGAAAATAAGCCAACTAGAAATATAGCAGTTTTTTGATAGTTGGATTTTTTCTTTGCTATAACTTTTAGAAAAGCTTTGAACATGTAATAAGGGATAAATCCAATTATTACTCTTGGAACAATTGCAATAAATAACGCCCAAAAACTTCCGTGATTTGTGCCTAAAACAGGAATAGCTGGTGAAAAAGCAAAGGATAACAATGTTGGACTGATCGTGTTGATGGCAATACTAGTAAATCCAAACACAAGCCCTAAGAAAGCACCAATTCTTGGCCCTAAAATAATAGAAGCTATAATTATTGGAATATGTATTAAAGTCGCTTTAATTACCCCTAAATGTATAAAGCCGAATGGTGTAAAAGCACAAAATAAAATGATAGATAAAAAAATTGCAGTTAAAGTAAACTTTTTTGTTTTCAACTTTCTAACTCCTTTAGTAATCTAATTTTCTACATTTTCCTGAAGACTCAGCAAACAGCATTTAATTGAACTAAAAATTTATTTATTTCGAGTTTAAACAAAATAAAAAAAGTATAAATTCAGTCAATTAAAAATACATGTCTTTCAAGCTAAAAGCCTTGGAGGAGTATAGTCACCGCATTTGGTAATGAGCTCCTAACAAAGCTAAACATTGAAAAAGTAATTGCTTGTCAACGGCCAGATATCCTTTCTTTGAAGATTATACATGTAGTAGTATAAAAAAATAAAGAACTATGACATCTAAACCTTTCCATTTTAAAAGATTCAGACCCCTTCATACACCTACTTCTTTTGTTTAAAACATTTTAAAAGACAGCATAAACATAATGCTGTCTCCTTTTCTATTGTTGATTTATCTTCCATTACTTTTTCATTGGAATCCAGCTAATAATTTTATTCGTTAAAAAAATGGTTCACCGTGGAAGATCTTCTTTGTAGGCTGTACGAGTATCATCGAGGATTCCCATATAGGTTAATGACTTTTCCTCTTTTCCAATTTCAATAATTAAATTTTCCATTAAAAAGAGTGGGGCAATCATCGAATGAAACTCCTCTTTTCCTCCTCGATCTGCATATAAAAAAAGGTCAAATGGTATAGGAATATTAAGTGCAAGCTGATCACTGACAACTATTGTTTTACAACGTTTTTCATTCGCATGCTTTAACAGCACTTCACCTTCTTTTAACAGCCTACCAAAACTAAATAGAAGTACGGCACATCCTTCATTAATATGGATTAGCTCCTCTAACATTTCACTTCCCATCCATCTAATTAGATGTACATTAATGCCATAACGTCGTAAACGATAGCTTGCTAGCTCTCCAAGGCTAAGAGAAGGTCCTGGAGCATAAATAAAAAGAGTGCTAGCCTGACGAATCGTAGAAATAGTTTGTTTAAACTGCTCAAGCTGAAAATGATTCAGTGTAGTTTGCAGATGATGAATGCTGCGATTTAAATGATGACTTTGAACATCCGTATACTCTAACTCATTTAAGGTGTTTAGCACTTTTTTAGCCGGTGTAATTTCACGTTTTTCTTTTAAATAATGCTTATAAGCTTTTAAGTTTTTGAAACCTATCGTACTCCAAAAGCGTGAAACAGAAGCAATACTTACTCCTACAGTCTGAGCTATATCTTTTTCTGTAGCAATCATGACGGTTGATTCATTATGTAATATCCATTGGGCAATTTTCATCTGACTTTGCGATAAATTATGCACATCAAACACTTCATTCATCCCTTTTTTCCATTATGCTATCATATTTTGATAAAAAAATTTCAAAATGAAAGAAAATGATAAAAAATTTACCTTATATTTACATGAATAGTATGCCTAATTTATATTAGTTCACTAAAATGAAGGTGAAATTACTAAAGGAGGTATTCCCTTGAAAAAACAAGATACGCTAACCCAGTCACAAAAAATGATGATTTTTATTTTGTCGATGTCCCTTTATGGCTTGTCGAACATGATTACTGAACTAGTTCCATCTATTTACTTAGGACCTGTTGAGTTTTCCATTGAGTATTTTGCCTTTATTCCATTGACTCTTTGTATTTTGTTTCACCCGTTATATGCCGCCGTAGGAGCTGCCCTTGGAGAAGTTATTTTTGGCGAATTAATGCTTGGCCAGTTCGGTGGTTTTGGTGAACTGGAAAAGTTCATATCATTCTCACTCGCCATGTATATTGCAGGAGTTATGGTTACGAATCCGAAAAGCAAGAGTCAAGTAGGGATTGCGGCCATGTCTGGCGTTGTGATTCACCAGCTAATTAGCATGATGGTTGATATTGGGAAAGTATGGATTGGTGTAGATGATTTTGAAGCGATTGCTGGTCTTCCAGAAAGTGTCGTAGTAGTTGAAGGATTTGCATTCTTAAATGATGTCTTCTTTTCTGGCATTTTATTTGCCTTGCTTCCTACCTTGTATCTTGTGCCACGTCTCTATGGGAAAATTGAACCTCTGCTTGGAATGAAACCGCGCACGCAGCAGAATGTTCATTCTATCCGAGGAATTCTGCATCCAAAGCTTGTGATTGCTTCCGTCATTCTGGCATTTTCAGCATTCGGATTTGAGTTCATTTCTGAAACCAATTTGAACATATTTGAATGGAAAGCATCATTCGCTGAAGACTCTGAATCAGCTTTAACTTGGATTAGTCTTGGTGTGGCAGTCATTATTTCAGCCATCGTTATTTATACAATTATTGCACGCTCTAAAAAGGAAAGGAAAAACGCAGCATGAATACGGTTATTGACATTCAAAATGTGACCTTTACTTACCCTAATGACAAAAAGCCCGTACTGCATAATATGAACGTGATGGTAGAACAAGGAGAGTTTCTCGCTATCATTGGTGGTAATGGGAGTGGAAAATCTACATTGTGTAAACTGATGAATGGTCTTATTCCTCATTATTACACAGGTGATTTTGAGGGAGTAGCCACTGTCAATGGATTGAATGTAGAGATGAGTTCAGTCGCAGAGCTTTCGGCGCATGTCGGTTATGTCTATCAAGATTTTGAAAATCAGCTTGTGCAAGCAAGAGTACTGGAGGATGCTGCTTTTGCTCCCCTTCATTTTGGCTTTGCAGATTATAAAGAACGAGCTCGTGAAGCGCTTCTGCTTGTGGAGCTTGATCATTTGGAAAATGAATTTGTCTGGCAACTTAGTGGCGGACAAAAGCACCTACTTGCACTGGCAGGCTGCTTGGCACTAAATCCAGATATTATCGTTTTGGACGAACCGATTGCCCAGCTCGATCCATATCATGCCAAAAAAATGTATGACGTCCTCAAAAAACTACATGAAAAGTATAATAAGACCATTATTGTAATTGAGCATCATACTGAATTTATTGCCGATTATTGTTCTTCTGTTTTGTTACTAGACAAAGGACAATTAGTATGGAAAAAACCAGTTAAAGAAGCTCTAACTGCAGTAGATGAATTAACCGAGCACCATATTTATCCACCACAAGGCACACAGGCGGCCTATGTACTTGGTGACACAGCTTCTCTTCCAACAACATTGAGTGAAGCAGAGTATCATTTCGTAAGAAAAGTACGTCAAAAAGAACCGCAGGTTAATCAAAGGGATTTTGGCTGTAATTGCGAGCCTGTTGCTTCATTTCATGATGTTGCATTTTCTTATAAAACGGTTGATCGCTCCTATCATCATATATTACAGGATATTAATATAACCTTTTATAAAGGTGAAAAAGTGGCGATTGTGGGCAATAATGGAGCAGGAAAATCGACATTATTGCGACTATTAACAGGATTCCGCAAGCCTGCATCAGGAACTGTGAATGTGTTGGGAAAAGCTACGAGCAACCAATCACCTGAACAACTAGCAGATCAAGTAACCTATATTTATCAAAATCCGGAGCAAATGTTTATTGAAGATTCCGTCCGCAAAGATGTGGAATTCTTCTTAAAAGCGCGCAATCGAAAGGGATATAAGCAAAAAGTAGATCACATACTGGAACTGTTTAATTTAACCGATTTACAGCATAAAGACAGCCGTCTCATGAGTGGAGGTCAGCAGCGTCGAGCTTCACTCGCTATTGGTGCAGCGATGGATCCAGCGATTATTCTCTTAGATGAACCAACAGCTAATCTCGATATCGCCACACGTAAGCATCTGACTCAATTTATCAATCAGTTAGAGCATCATACAGAATTGGTTATGATTGCTACACATGACATGCAATTGGTGAGTGAATGGTCGACACGCGTTATTGTCATGAACAATGGAGAAATCATTTATGATGGTGATAAAGAAGGATTGTTTTCAAATTTACTTTTAATGAGGAGAGCTGGCATTGTGCCTCCTCAGATTGTAGAACTAAGCCATAAGCTACACCTTTCATCAGCTGCTTATTCGATCGAATCATTTGTTGATTTATATCAGGAGGAACGTTCATGGATTACGCAAAAAGCATAATTGATAAGCTAAGTGTAGAACAGATTAAAATCGAATTAATGAACACAGCGTATGCAAATGATCAAACATTTATTGCCAAGCTCGATCCTCGTATACTGTTCATCTGGTATGGTTTTTTCGGAATTGCTCCATGGTTTATTCATAATGAAGTAATATTATTCGGCCTGTTGGCAGCTACGATTATAACCACAATCATGACAAAGGTAAGCCGGTTGATTTTACTGATTCTGATTCTTGGTTTGCTCGGTCAAGGTGGCTATTTATTAATAGCTTCTCTGTTTTTCGGAGGAGATTTAGCGATTCTACAGCCGTTGTTAATGCTGACGGTTAAGCTTGCCGTTATTTCATTAGCCAGCATTACCGTATTTTGTTCCATGAGTCCTGAGAAATTGAGTGTGGGATTACTCAGTATTGGCGTACCAGGCCAAGTTGCTTTTTCCATTTCATATGGCTACCGAATGCTACCGTTACTACTTGAAGAATATAACCATGTTTTCATGTCGTACAGATTAAGAGGAAAAGCACCAGCTAAGAAAGGCATATTGTACTGGCGATCGGCTAGCTATTTCATTAAATTAGCTGTTATGTCTTTTTATCCATTACTCTTAAGCACGGCAAAACGTGCTCGTACAACAGTGGAAGCACTTGAAACAAAAGGAAGTAAAAATGCCTTTAAAAATCCACAAGTAAAAAAGTTAAAGCTTGCTTCTCTCCGAATTGGTCAAAATGACTATGCTTTTCTTATTGCTAGCATTTTATATGTGACCGTTCTTTATGTGACAGGTAGCTATTACTAATAATGAAGGAGTTTTTCAAATGAAGATTGATTTTCACACACATGTTAAAATTTCAAAAAAATCGGACTTCTCACCAACATATTTTCAAGAAATGGTTAGAGAAGCAAAAGCATCTGGACTAGATGCTTTTGCTTTAACAGAGCATTTCAACACCTCGAATTTTTTAGAAGTTTATCATTATTTAGATGCTCATTTTCCTTATCAAGAAGATTACTATGAAGTAGAAGGACTAAAGATTTTCCCCGGTATGGAAGTCGATGTAAAAGAAGTAGGTCATATATTATTGATAAGCCGTCGAGAATCCATTTTAACGATGTTCGAGCAATTAAAGCCTCATCTTGAGGAAACAAATCTTATCCCTTTTGCAGATTTGATGAGCCTAGCAGAATCATTTGAAGTAATTAAAATTGGCGGTCATCCATTTCGACCTAGCACTCCACTGACCCAACATAAATCGAATCAGTTGAAGAGACTAGATGCACTAGATCTAAATGGAAAAGATCTTCATTCAATAGGTATTGAACTCAACCAAGAAAAAGTGTATGATTTTGCGGAAAAACTAGAACTTCCTATAGTAGCAGGAAGTGATACGCATCAGTATTTACAATATGGCTCAGTTGTGAATATATTAGACTACACCTGTTCTACCATTTCAGAATTAAAGAAAGCAATTGATAATAATGCATTCTCTATTACAATTGCTCCTGATTTACACTTACGAGTACGATCTGCATCATTGACTAAAAAATTGATGAAGCAGCTTCTAGCTCACCCAAAAATGATTTGTTAGCAGAATCGGGTCGTTCATTAAGAACACTAAATCTTGTTCTTATTGTTGTTAAAAACAGAATAAGCATCAGGAAATTACGGCGAAATACTGCAAACCACTAGAATTTAAAAAATCTATCATTTTGAACCCTAAAGCACCTAAAAATTCCTAGGTGCTTTTTCAAATATAAAATGAAATCATCAAACCAAAATTATTTCTATTTAACCTTCTTCTACAAAATTTCCCGTTTTGTGTTAGAAAAATTATACCTTCACATTTTATTAATCTATTTTTTGTTCATCCAACAAATTATTCATTTAATCTCTAAAAGTATCTTTACTAAGTGTTGTGTGATAATGAATAATCTTAAATTTACTTACATGTCTTTTTATTGTTTCTGCCTCGGTCTAATAGCATTACTAATATATTTTATAATATTAATTTTAGGAGATTTAATATCGCCGCTAGGTTTTAGTATATTTCATTTCTTCAATGCTCAATTTACTCTTAGTGTTTCTTTTATTGGTCTTATAATAGCTTTTATGGGATTAAAGGGACCTTCTATGATTTGGAATGTTGTATTAAATTTATTGCTCCTTCTTTGCTATAAAATACAACTATTTATATTTTTCTATTTCAGCAAGTACTTTTTCTGTCATCCTAACTAGAAGAACGGCAGATTCTCACATTCGCGTTTTCTCCTT
The DNA here is from genome assembly GCF_000321185.1 of Bacillus sp. AP8. Lineage (NCBI taxonomy): Bacteria > Bacillati > Bacillota > Bacilli > Caryophanales > Bacillaceae > Bacillus > Bacillus sp. AP8. The sequence continues at coordinate 18,403 of NZ_CAPG01000011.1, read as the reverse complement.
TACTTCGAATAATTTGTCTTATTTGATCATAGCTGTTATAGTCAATCTTTTGTTTTCTCTGAAGCCACCAGCTATATGAAAAATGAGTTTTTATTTTGTATATAGGTGTTCATGCGTGCTCAAAATTGAAACTTTTTCACTTTATGATAGCCAGTCACCTGACTGGCTATTTTCCTTATTCAAGATCTCCAATAAATCATCTGTCCTAAACATATTTTTCTTTGACTAAAGTACCCCTATAAAAATAAGTTCAGCAGTTTAATGCCGACTGTATACAATAACCCACCATCGAAACGAATATAACTTCACTCCAATCGTTTAAGATTTTCATTTTTTATGTACTACTGTTAACCGATCCATCATGGGTACAAGTGTGTGAATTCCCCTGTTCAATCTGTTCATATGTATTACCGCTATAACCATTTAATAAATAGTCCTTGCTACACCCATGGAAAATTTTAGTGACTTTCTATTTTTTCAAAGGAAAGTGTACGATGAATGTCGAATTAATATCGAGAATAAATTTCTTGGATTAAAATAGAAATCGTGAATAAATTTCTTAAATTAAAATAGATATTGATATATCAACATTTATTTTTTAAAATCTTCAATTTCCGATTATTCTTGGATTAATCAAGAATAAATTTTAAAATTTTTATTTCCTCTTCCGAATATTCAAGAATCAAATTTAGAACATCGATGATTCAGAATAATTACACAATAAAACAAAACACCATAACAAAATAAAAGAATCAACTAAATGCCAATCCTTTTTATAGTATACAAACATGAAGTAAAGATCAGAAAAATAAGTTTTATTGTTGATGAAACAAAAACTAGCATTGAGAAACAATTAAAGAGAAATTATAAGGAAACGTAAGAAAAGTTTATAGAAGCAACAAAAGATATTTGAGAATTAAATCAGAAATTAATTAACCAATATATCGTATTATATTTTTTAGCAGGTTATCCCAATATCTAAGGAGAATAAAATGGTTACAAACCTTATTGGACAAAAAATCAAAAGAGAAAGAAAAACACTAAATATGACTCAAAAAGAGCTTGCTGAAGGAATATGTACACAAGCACAAATTAGCATTATTGAAAAAGGAGATTTAAATCCTACAAGTCAAGTTCTATACCTTTTAAGTCAAAAATTAAATGTTGACATGAACTTTTTCTTTGATATAGAAAATGTTCAGAAAGAACCTGATAATATAAAAAAAGTTAAACATTTAATGAGAAAATTTATACGAGTACGAGATTATGAATCTTTATCCTATATTGTTGAAAAAGAAAAAGAAAACTCTTTATTCAAAACTCCTGAAGATCAGCAATTCTTGTTGTGGCATGAAGGTATTTGTGATTATTACATTAACTCGAATGTTGATGATGCTCTAAATAAGTTAACAGTAGCATTAGACTATTTATCTGACGATGCCACTCAATACTCAGAAAAAGAAATAGAAAGAGAAATAGAAATATTAAATAGTATAGCTATTATCTATAATGAAGAAAACAGGAACACTGATGCTATTGATATTTACACGAAAGCAATAGAACAATTCGATAATCTACCAGAGAATAAAGATCAAAATATAAAAATTCGCCTTCTATATGGTCTATCTAAATCTTTAACGGCTCTTAAACGTTATGAAGATTCAATCCTGTATAGTAAACAAGGAATAGAAATATGTGTTGAAACAGAAGTTTTATACCTATTAGGTGAATTATTATATCAAACAGGAATTAATCTCTTAAACAATAAACGAATTGAAAGTGGAAATGAATATTTAGATAAGGCGATTTATATTTTTGAAATACAAGGTAAACTAAGTTTTATTAACATAATAAAAAAAGAAAAGAATGCCTTTAATTAAGTTTCATCTAATCATATACACACGTTCATACTAACATATAGCTAAAAATAATAAAAAGGAGTGAAAGACTATGAAAAAAATTATATTAAGTGTACTGTTATCAACATCTTTATTTGCATTATCTGGAATTAATTCAAGTAACACGAATGTAAATATAGATACACAGTACCATAAAATTACGCCATTCGATTTACCAAATCAACACTAATAATTGATAATAAGACAAATATGTCCAAACAAAAAGGAGTCATTCAACACAAAGTATGACTCCTTTTTTATTCCCCATAAAATAATAATCCGAGAGGGATTCGAATCCCCGACCCCATTTCCCCTTTAGATTTTAAAACTCATTAATAGCAGAAATTATACTTTTTACTATTTCAATAGATTTTATTGGTTCTTTATCAAGCTCTAAACTGTGATTTCCACCATCAACCACTTTTAATATAAGATTTTGATTATTTTTCAATTTTTCAAAGCGTTCCTCAATTAAACAACTATCTTTATCTCCAATAATACAAAGTCCTTTATTATCACTGTTAACCATTGCGTTAAATACGTCATCTCTTTGTAGTAATGGAGTCAACCATACTACTTTTGCATCTTTTGACTATAAGCCAATATTCCTTCTTCCAATAAATTGTCCCGTCATCAAAACTTAGTTTAAAAGAATAAAATAACAATTTTCACACATAAAAAGAACCAAAACCCTACACGAAGCAAAAATCTACCATTTATTTTAGTTACTAGTATAATAATAATTGTAATAAGAAATATCTTAAAATACTTATTTTTTAAATAAGTAAAAATAATAGGGGGTTTTATTTATGAAAGCTGCAGTATGGTATGGTGAAAAAGATATTCGTATTGAAGAAAGAGAATTAAAACCTTTGAAAGACAATGAAGTAACAGTCCGAGTTGCATGGGCAGGTATTTGTGGTAGTGACTTACATGAATATCAAGAAGGTCCTGTATTTGTACCTACGGAAAAAGCTGATCCATTAACTGGAGAAATTGCACCACTTATTATGGGACATGAATTTGCTGGTGTGATTGAAAAAGTAGGATCAAATGTAACAAAATTTAAAGTAGGAGACCGTGTAGCCATCAACCCTACACTTACATACGGGAACAAACCAGAAGATTTAGATAGCTATGATGGTTTTAGTTTCATTGGTTTACATGGTGATGGTGGTTTCACTACTTTTGCTAATGCTCCAGAAAATAATGTGTATCTTCTTCCAGAAACACTATCCTTACAAGATGGTGCATTAGTTGAGCCTACAGCTGTAGCTGTACAAGCTATTAAAGAAGGTAACCTTAAATTTGGTGATACTGTTGCTGTATTTGGTGCAGGACCAATTGGATTATTAACTGTTATTACGGCAAAAGCTGCTGGTGCAAGTAAAATTATTGTTTTAGATTTATCTGAAACTCGCCTTGAAAAAGCTCGAGAATTAGGTGCAACTCATATTATTAACTCTGGTAAAGAAGATGCGGTAAAAGCAATTCGTACAATTGTTCCAGATGGTGTGGATGTAGCATTTGAAGTGGCTGGTGTAGCTCCTACATTTAAACAAGCTATTGATGCAACAAGAGCACGCGGTACAATGGTTATTGTTTCAATATTCGCTCGACCTATTGAATGGAATCCACTTCATTTAACAAATACAGGAGTGAAGGTGACATCATCTATTGCTTACACACCTACTTCATTCCAACAAACAGTTGATTTAATGGGTACTGGACAATTGAAACCACAAGGGATTATCACATCTCAAATCCAGTTAGATGATATCGTTGAAAAAGGCTTTGAAGCGTTAACCAATGATAAATCACAAGCCAAGATTCTAGTTGAGTTAAGTGGTGAAAAATAAGCCTAACCATTAAAAACTTAACACGAAAATACTGTACCCCCAAGAGAAATCTTGGGGGTTTTCTTCGTTTATCACACAAGAAGAAGGAACCAGTCTCAGCTCTTGTTGTCGAAGTAAAACACCCACTTCGTATTATAAGGTTAGCCAATGTTATTGGTTGACCTTTTTATTTAAGTTCTAGAATACTAATGGTAGCTGAAGTAAAATGACCGCACCCATGGGTTTTTAAACACGTCAGCTAAACCGTTCGACTCCTACTTATAGAAACATGATTGCAGCTGGTTCGGACTGAGATCTCGTATAACAAGCGAAGCTATGACACTATAAGCAGCCATATATCGGTCTAATGTTCATCAATAAAAGACACATTTTATTTATATCTGGGTAGACAACTGTACACGCCCAACATTTGATGCATACGATATCTTATCTTAATTAATTGGGATGTGATCATTATGTATCAGCAAAATCAATTTCAGCCACAACATGTACCACAGAATGCAAATATGTATCCAACACAAATGTTACCTCCACAACTTACTCCAATAAGACACATAGTAAAGAAAAACACTATAGTACATGTAGTACCACACTTTCATCCATGTCCATGTATTTACCATAGAAGAAAACGATTCTAAATTTTCCCTCTCTAGAGGGATTTTCTGTGTAGAAAAGAAATCTTATATCATAAATTATTCTTTACTACTTGAGAATAGCTCAATTAGAGCCAATACAAAGGAAAAAAACATTTCGAAATAAACATTTTGAAATCCCATTAATGCTCATTTCCTTTCACCTGCAGTGTAATATTACACTAATCATAGCTAATTTACATAAGTTTGTGAATATTAATAATTTAATTCACCTTCCTCATTTGTTCAATAAGAGATCTTTAAAACTCTAAATAAAATAATTGATTTATACCATTTGATATCCCCTGATAACTATTTATCTCTCTTTTAATTAACAATCATAATCTTCAACATACATTGTTCATCTGCCGTTCATATTCGTTTTATATACTAAGCTCAAGCAATAATTCTAAATAGTTTATTTGTTTAAAGGTAACACTAATTAGATAAATTAAAAAAGTGAGTGATTTCAATGCTTATATTAGCAATTATATTCATTACGGCAGCATTATTATTTTATTCTGTAGGAGTATGGTCAGAGAAGTTTCAAGATATATTAAAACCATGGCATGTAATCATTTTTTGGTTAGGATTAGTTTTCGACACTATTGGAACGACTATAATGGAAAAAATGGCATCAGAAGGATCTCTATTTAGTTTCCATGGTATAACTGGTTTATTAGCAATTTTATTAATGTTATTTCATGCTATCTGGGCTACAATTGTTTTGATTAAAAAGGATAAAGTTATGATGGAAAAATTCCATAAATTAAGTATTATTGTTTGGTTATTATGGTTAATTCCTTATATATCAGGAATGATTTATGGGATGACGAATAATTTTTAATGTAATGGATCACATTTAATGTGATCTTTTTTATTTTTCTATAAAAATACAACAAAACCCAAAATAACCTTTAGGTTATATTTAGGTTTTGTTGTTGATACTAAAATGACCACACATATTAGACATATATATAATGTGTGGTCATTTATTTAATTTCTTATTATGTCATATAACATTAAATTAAATTCTACTTTTAATTCGAATAGAATTATTTAGTCTTTTCTTCATCATTTGAGGAAGAAACAATTTTCTGTGCAGTTTCTTTTTCATCATCCACTAATTCTTTAGCTGATTTTTTAAATTCCTTTAATGTTTGTCCAACAGCACGGCCCATTTCAGGAAGCTTCTTCGGTCCGAAAATAATAAGTGCAATTACTAAAATGATTATTAACCCAGGAACACCTATATTTGATAACATTGTCTTCTCTCCTCTTTTATATAATTAAGTCATCTATTCAAAACCGTTTACTAAACACTCATTAAATCAATCCGACATTCTGTAAAAGAACACCGACGATTAATATATCTATTAGTAAAATGATACAAACTAGTACTTTATTAAAAGTGCTTAATGATTCTGGCTTTTTCTCTTTCTTTCTTTTTACTCCACAAGTTGCTTCACAGTTAGAGCACGAGGTACACCTAGTATTTTCACCATGTACATGTGGCTTATTTTTCAAAAGCTTCTTTGTTTTTCGTTTTCCTTGCGCAACTAGATCTAATATTGTACCTACTGGACAAAACGCGCGGCACCAAAGTCGATACACGAGAATAGACATAAAGACAACAATTCCCATGATTAGCCACTGGAGCTCTACACCTTCTCCACCGAAAAATACTGAAAAAGGTTCATAGCTTGAACTTCCAGGATTATTGAAGAATAGTGCTAACATTGCGGCAAGCCAAATGAAAAACCATACACTCTTTTTAGCAACAGCAAATATTCGCGGATCTACCTTGTTTGTTTTTAAATTAAGTGCCTTGTATATTCCTTCTTGTGTAGCACCAAACGGACAAATCCAGCCGCAATAGATGTTTTTCCCAAAAATTAACGTAGCTAATAGAATTCCAATAACAAAAATAAACCAAATTGGTCGCTCAGTAAATGCTGGCATATTCCCAGTCACGATGCTCATAAAATTTCCGAGCGTTAAAGACTGTTCTGCCATAAAGCCAATTACAATGACAGATGCAACCAAGAGCCACGTTCTTAGCTTCTTGATTTTTTTTGCTGTGGCTAAGCATGCTACTAAGACAATTAAGACTACTAAACTATCTTGCCAGTCAAAATGTATGCCCTCTTCAGTTGGTGATGCAATCCCTAGCTGATTCTCACCAATTTGTGCAACTCCTTTTGAAACAGCTGACAAGATTCCTTCTGTTGTTCTAGTCGCACCACTTACCGCATCTAGGCCATCATAGCTTTTGAGTGGATTACTAATCGATTTATCTTGAAGGTTTTCAAGATAACCGTTTTTTAACACTTTATTTAAATAGATCGGTGTTTCAGCATGTTTAAGTAATACTGCACGATTAATTGTGCCATCTTCATTTACTGTCGTGAGCATCCGAATCTCCCCACCGTAACCGGAAGCACTAGAAATAACTGCGTAATTAAGAAACCTACCATCACCATCAAAGAGCTCAAAGGTCGGAAAAGATCCTTTAATTTCATTATATTGTTCCACAGCTGGTTCAGCTTTTTGTAAAAGGCTAAGTATATCCTGCTCGTTGCTTACCCTTTGATAAACAGCAGCAATGCCCAATAATAACAAGGCAACAGCGACAATAATATATTTTTTTGGCTTTTGCATCATCATCCTTAGAATACGCTTCATCTATTTTACCGCCTTCTTAAAGGGGAGCTTAGTTCCCTCTTTCTAACCTCATAAAACTACTTCCTAACATTCCAATTGCTGTATAAACATCAAGTTCGGTCGAATTTACTACCTTCGTAAAAAAAACTCCGCCCCATGATCCAGTATGTTTTACTAGAAACGCACGTTGCTTCCGCTTCCATTGTTTTGCCTTTCCCATCTTTCCAATTTGCCAAGATTCCGCCTCGTTTGAACACAAGTAATATAAATGCTCTAGCTCCGTACCAATAAAGTCTGCTCGCTCATACGCTTCATATGTATGGACAATTCCTTCTGCTTGATACACTTCTTCCACTGCTTGTTGTACTGAGATTTCATCTGTTGCACAGCCACTAAAACTCGCTTCATACAGTGGAATTATTGCTTGATTACCCTCTAAAAATAATCTTGAATATTCAGCTTCCATCTTCGACAATAGCTCTTTTGGCTGTAAATCCTTTATACTCTCCACTGTTACCTTTAGTTTCTGTAACGGATTATTAAAAATTCCACTCCCTACATTCACCCAATTTACACGGTTATTGGCTTCTGTATAGAAGCTTCCATTAATAAGTGCTTCAGCAAGCTCGTATGTTGGATATCGTACGGCAGCTATTAAAAGCTGATACATTTGAGATCGATCCCTCGCAACCGAGGCTAAGTTTAAGTAAAGTTCATTAACTGGTTCTTCATTAATTTGTGTCAGCATTGGATTACCTCCCTCTCTTTCAAGGGTTTATGTTTGCTAGTTGTCGACATTAACCTATTAAAAACTTCCATACATCATTAATCATTTCTGAATCATCTGCCTCATTCTCACACCAAAAGCACAAGGTATTTCCTTGATCGGCTGCTGTTTCCCCACATCGTTTACATTCTACGACAGGTACTTCTAATAATACTTCTTCTTCGAATGGGCTGACATTAATCTCTCGATCTCGTATAATACTTCCAGTTGGACAAAATAACATGCATATACGACAATCGATGCATTGGCCACTAGTAAAGGTATGAACTGCTTTTTGATTTACAATTTCAACTTTCAACGCCTTAGTTGGACAATTTGTAGTACATACAGAACAGTTGACACAACTTTCGCTTTTTTGGATTGACGGCCAATAGACTGGTCTTCCCCCTTCTTGAAAGTTTGCCGTGTAAGTTTGCTCCAATCTGTTCTGCCAAGCCGGCAACAAGCTTCGTGCCATTCCTTTTTTCTTCCGTCCCTTAGATATATTATTTTCTTCTCTAACCTTTGTTATGACCTCTTTCCCTTGTTTAAATATAGACAAAAATAAATCTCGGCGAGATGTCGTTTTCATTCCTGTCGAAACAGCCATAAGTTTTTTATGTTTCTCAACCTTACCTACATTTTTAACAAGGGTAAATTCAGGAGTATGACCAGAAGCCTCTAACCATTCGATTGCTGTATTTACATTTAATTGTAATCTTTCTAAGCACTTGTTCATTGGACACTCGGTACATTTATCTACACGTATTTCAACACTCGTATGTAACCCGATTTCGTACCAAGCACCTTTTGATAAGCTACTAAGGCATGTTGGTATCTGAATAGCCCCCTTATTCTTCTCTTTTTTTGAGAGAAAAGGATTGTCATGATATTCACAGAAAAACTGTGTAACCTCTGCCTTCTGTCTACAAACCTCCATCACCACAGATGTTTCATCCCAATGATTAGCCGTAAACACCTGAGTTGGACAATCAGATAAGCATAATCCACAGCCAAGACAATTCTCTTTATTTAATGAAATTTTTCTTTCTGTCAATTCCAATGCTAGACCTGGACAATTCGATACACAATGGGTACAACCTACTCCATGATGCAAATAATTTAAACATCGAGTTCGATCAACTTTTATAAACATCCCGTTATTAAATAACATGTTTATCACTCCAAATTTATATCATGAACGGATGGCATCTGTTTATTTTAACAGCACATGACCTAAACCAATCTTTGCTAGTTTTCCTATCAACTGATAACTAAGAATAGTAGATTTAGTTTCTAATTCTACAAAAAATTCATATCCCCATTTTCCTAAGTGCATTTCTTCAAACCTCTTAATATACTTTTGAATTTTTTCTAGACCTTCCTTATCATCATGTTGCAAAGCAATCGCTTTTCTTCCATATAAATTCATCATAAATTCCATTTCGGTTACGATATGATCCGCTGGTTCCTTCATTTTCACAATAAGTCCAGCTTCCTTATAGCTTTTTTCCACATGAGAAGCTTCCTGACTAACAAAGAGCATCGGTTTCTCGGATCCTTCCTTTTCCGATTTTAAGAAGGTCGTTTCATATATATTTAGAGCTGGGCTTTTCGGATGATAAAACAATCTAGTATGCTCAATTCGCATTTCTTTCAACAGATGGTGTACGTCCTTTACAGAGTTCTTCAACTGTACAAAGGCTTTCTCTACCTCCGAGATTTTCTCTCTACTAATTGAAAACTCACAAAAAATACTCAATATATCATCCTTGTATCTATCATCTAATAATGCTTCAGCGAAATTAGCAGATGGTAACTGTAACGAAGTAGATAAAAGTTGATAGAAATCAGAGGTTGAAAAAGCTAGGTTTATTTGGTTTTCTTGAATAACCCTTATTTCGGTGTTCATACGGGTGTGCCTCCTATTGCCTATCTTAATTATGAAATTTTAATTTAATGGTGATATCATTCATCTTTATTTCAAGAAAGTACTAAACACCTAAAAAATTTGGCATTTGGTACTTTCTTAATTTTCGCTATCAATACTATTTCGTTAGAGATTTAGTGCCTAGATTTAACTTTCTCAATCCTAAGCTTAATAGAAGTGCACCTAGTGACATGATTCCTAACGATATCCCTATTTCAATTAGCGCTGGAACATATGGACCTGTCATATCCCCATATAGTTTTGGTCCAGGCAATTGAAGTAATGGATGGAATAATTCTGACTGTAATAAGTTTGTTTTAATTAGGAAAATGGCCACAAGTGCTAGAATTGATCCAGCAAGGAGGTTGCCACCCTTAGGTGATGTTCTCTTAGCCAAAAGAACAATTGCCGCAACTAAAGTAACTATTTCACCCCAAAACATAACAGCTCCGTCGCCCTTGACTAACCATAGAAGTACTTCTTCCTCTTCTCCACCACCTGGATATATTCCAACTAACAACTCAAGCACGATGATGATCAACTCAGCAAATAATAAAGAAGCTGCTACCTTGCCCATCTTCGCAAGCAAATTTACTGGCATTTGGATATAACCACTCTTATTTAGGATAAACGCTAAAATCGTTAGCACTGCTAGACCTGCCACAAACGCAGCTAACAAGAAGGATAATGGTTGAGCTGGTGTATTCCACATTGGTCTAGCAACTTGGAATGCAAATACAAAGGATGTTACGATTACAAGAATACCTGCGATAAAGCTGATAATCGCAATTGGTTTTACTGATTTCTCTTCTTTTTTCCCTTCATTTACTAACATCAACTGGCGAGTAAAAATTACCGAAATAACCATATAGGAAGCTAACATAATGAAGTCCCAAAACATTGGGGATGTTAAATTTCCACTTATAATAAAGAGCCACGCTCTCTCAGGATTTCCGATATCCACAATAATAAATAGGGATGCAGCAACAATACTAGCTACCGCCCCTACATAGGTAGAGATTCTGCAGTAGGGCTTGTACGCTTCAAGATTAAATAAATATGGAACTGAAGCAAAGAACAAGCTTCCCGCTGCAACTCCAGTGAAAATCATAAAAAATGTGATATACAGCCCCCACATATTTGTAATGCCTAGATTTGTCACTTGTAAACCTTTCACTAACTGAATTCCCCAGCACACAATGCCGAGAATGGTAAAGATAGAAAAAATAGTCATCCATATCATAAACGAACTTTTGTTAGATGAATGTATCTTATCTACTGTTTGCGTTTGAGTGCTCATTGAAAATCCCTCCTCATGTTAAATAGTACACTGAAGGCTTTGTACCTTTTTCTTCTAACAAATGGAAATATTTACGTCCTTTAATCGCTTTACTAACTTCGCTTTCAGGATCATCAATATCGCCAAAATAACGTGCACGACCAATACATAACTCCATACAAGCTGGTTTCTTTCCTTCCGCTAAACGGTGAACACAGAAATTACATTTGCTTACTGTATTGTATTGGTTTTGAACCGTATCAGCGTCTCCTACAGGGAAGTCGACATAGTATTCTGGCTCCTTCCAGTTGAACTGACGAACACCACTATAAGGACAGGCAACCATACAATAACGGCACCCTATACATTTATCTGGATCCTGAATGACGATTCCGTCTTCTTTTCTCTTATAAGTTGCACCAACCGGACAAGCCTTCGTACAAGCAGGATTTTCACAGTGCTGGCAATTTACCGGTAAGAATTCAAGTTTGTTATTGGGAAAAGTCCCCCCTGCAGTATCCATTGTATCGCCACCGACGGTTAAAATTCTGTTATACCAGATTTCATTTGGTAGATTATTGGCTATTTTACATGAAACAGAACATGTATGGCAGCCTACGCAGCGTTTTAAATCAATCGCCATTACATATCGCATCTTTCATTCCTCCTTTATGCTTTCTCGATTGCAACTAACAAATCGTTGAATGCACTATTAGCACATATTGAGTGCATTACACGAGAGCTTAAGTCTGCAAAGTGGCCCTCTATAAATTGTGATTTCTCCCAGCCTTTTGGTGCTGTTAGAACTCCTGGTTGACAGCCCGCATTGATGGCAGCCTTCATAATAACGTAGCCACGGTCATTGTAAATTTTCACTTTATCTCCTGTTTTAATTCCGTATTTATCAGCATCATCAGGGTTTATTTTTAAAAGTGGCTCTGGATCAAGCTCTAATAATACGGGAACATCCCACCACTGTGAATGTGTTCGGAATTTCACATGATCTGATATCATAAAGAAAGGATATTTTTTATACAAAGCATTATCACGTGACGCTTCATGAGGTGGCTCCCAGTATGGTAATCTTTCTTTTTCAATATCAAATTTTTTATCATAGAAACGGGCATCATAGTTTGAATTAGGAGCTGGAGTCTCAACGTAGAACTGTGCTCTTCCTGTTGGTGTTAAGAATGTGCCATCACTTCCATATACAAAATTTTCTCCTGGCAAGCATTTCATTACCTTTTCTTTTTTAAGCTTGTCGTATGTGATGCCTAGATCTCTTGCTGCATCAGTATCTAGCCATAGCTTAATATAGTCTGCTTCTGTCATATTAAATTGATCACCATGACCCATTTTCTCAGCAATCATTTTCACAATTTCAAAATCTGATTTACATTCATACAATGGATCTATTGCTTTTTCCTGATAAATGACATATGGATGTGTACTATAAGCACAATATACATCTTCGACCTCAAACCAATGAGCAACAGGGAGTAAAATATCGGCGTTTTGAGCAGTTTCATTCATATTCATATCAGCAACAACAACTAGATCTAACTTCTTCATCCAATCTAAGGCATACTTTCTTTCTGCCGCATTTCCAAGCATATTAATATGAGTAAAATAAACGCTTTTTAAAGTAATATCCTTAGTACCATACTTGTGCTCATCCATCACTTGTGCCATATCTGGCGTAGCCATCGTAATAGCTGGACCTGTTGCACCTTCTGGATAAAGGGTTCCCATAACATTAATAAAATTAGTTCCAAGAGTTTCTCCCATACCACATCCAGCACCGGATTTCCCAAGATTCCCCGTGATCATTGCTAATGCATACATTGAAAACATGCTGTAATGAGCATTGACATAATGATCTACACCAAAATAAGAATATATGGTTGATGGTGTATTCTTTGCATAAATTTTCGTAATTTCTTCGATTGTTTCAACAGGAATACCTGTAATTTCAGATGCTTTTTGAGGCGGATATTCAGCAATACGCTCTAAAAGTAGACTATAAGCTGTTGTTACTTTAATACCATTAATCGAAAAAGTACCTTCAATAACCGGATTTGTGATTTCAGTTGTGAGGCCTACTCGACCATCCTGCCCTCTAACAACGATTTGATCCTCCTGTCCTTCAGAAAGTCGACCAATATCACTTAAACGCAAATAGTTGCCATCACTTTCCTTCACTAGGAATGGAGCAACAGTCGATTTCATCAAAAATGGCTTATCAATCCATTTTTCCCTAACAACAATATTCATCATCCCAAGTGCTAGAGCACCATCTGTACCAGGAGTAATTGGGACAAACATATCTGCCTTAGAAGCAGTAATATTATATGTTGGGTCAATAACAATTAATTTTGCACCTAATTCTTTTGCCTCGAGTAAGAAATGGCTACTTTGCTGTTGAGAAATTACAGGATTTGCTCCCCAAACAATAATCGTTTTCGCATTTTTTAAATCTGCAATTTCATTCAGAGTGAAGTTTGGGCCCCAGCCGACTGCATTACCGGCAGCATGGCCATGTGCAGCATCCACTGTCGCCTGAATATTTGCACAGCCTAAAACATTCAAAAGACGGTTGATAGAGTTACCCATTCCCACTCCACTTACAGCAGCATAACTACCTGAGCCCCAGTAAATCGCGTAGCTTTCCTTTCCATATTTCTTTTCATACTCTTTCCATTTATCTGTAATAGTTGTAATCGCTTCGTCCCAAGTAATTCTTTCCCATTTACCTTCTCCACGTTTTCCAGCACGCTTCATTGGGTATTTAAGACGATCCTTATTATAAATTCTTTGAACATGGGATAATCCTTTTACACAAATACGATTGTACTCTGGATTTGGAAAATCTCTGGCTGATGTTCGGACAACCTTTCCATCCCTAACCTCAATGTTTAAGAAACATCCACCTGCACAGTTACCACGACATGCTCCAGAAAAAATCTGCTCCTTACTTGCCTGTGTCGCTGCTTCTGCAGGATCTACAGATAATGTTTTCATGGCAGAACCCCAAGGGTTTGCTATCACTGCACCTGTTGCAGCTGTTGCAATTGCCGAAGCCTTCACAAACTTACGACGAGTCATCAAAGGATTGAAAAAGCTATTTTTGTTCTCTTCCATTATTTTTGACCTCCTTTTTTTATTTAAGACAATTCATCACGAATGATTAGAAAACATCCTAGTATTTTCTTATTCATCATTTCACAATGATTACTGTAATTTGATTTTAGTAATTATCGAAATAGGTGGTTGTTCCATATCATACTGACGTGTGTACCAAATGGTACATTGCTATATACTATTTGGTACAATCAAAAGGGAATTCTGCAAGAAGGTAGTCGATTAAGGGACGGCAAAATGGCTATATAACGCCTTTTTCTACACAAAACAACTATATTTTCTCCTAATTATAAAAGTGAAATTAAAAATTTCGAATAATTTGTGACTGCCTCCATTTGTTCCAAATTTATTTCTTTCGTGTGTTATTATAGGAATAATCTCATATCTATTAAACATAGGTGATCATTATGAAAAAAAATTGTCCTGGTAACCCCTTTTGTGACTCCTTAGATCCAGAAACAAGACAAGCACTTTGCAAACATGCGACAATTAGTTTCCAAATGCCGAAGCAGATTCAAACAGAACATTCCGACGACCAGCTTGAAATTATTGCTAAAGGTGTGTTATTAAAATTTACTCTTTCCGAGGATGGATCTCAGAAAAACATTGATGTATTAAGGGAAGGTGAAATTATAAATGATTATTTACTATTATGGGGGAATCCATCATTAGACTATCCAGATTCATTTGGAAGTTATAACTATGCGGATTTTCAAACAATGGCGCTTACGAAAGTAACAAAATGTATTTATCCAATAGAAGTTATACGAACATTTTTTGATGAATCCAAACCATTTTCTCAAGCACTTTTACAAAACCTTGCTAATCACTTACTTAAACTCCAAATAATTGCAATGAGGGCACGAACACTGACCGGAATCGAAAAAGTCGAAACTACGTATCATGTTTTAGAGGATTTCGGTGTGGATATGAAGTATATCACACAAGAAGATCTTACATTGATTACTGGTGTTAGTCGTAACACCGTCGTCCGGACCTTGAGAAAAATCCATTCATAGATCTAGCATGTGTTGAAGCAAAGTTTTAATTATGTTTGTTCAATACTGAGCAATATTCTTTTTTCTTAAGAAAATTACTACGTTAGGAAGGGAACAATCATGAATCATGAAAAATCTAATCAAAAAATAAACAGACGCAAGTTTTTAAAAAGGGGCATTGCAACCGGATTCATTTCTGGAGGTGCCCTTTTACTCGGACAAAGTGATATATTAGCTAGCTCCCTTATAAGCCCAACAGAGCCCAAGTGGCAAATTACCGTTGATGGTAAAGTAGTAAAAGAAGGTACGTTTACTGACGAGACGTACAACTTTTATATTCCAGTTAAAAATGGAACAGCACATGTTGTTATAAATGGGAGCCGTATTTTTGTTCATGAAGAAAATGATATTTGCGAGAAGAAAATTTGTTCGAAAATGGGCTCCATCCAAAAATCTGGGGAAGCCATTACTTGTTTGCCGAATAAGTTGGTTGTACGGGTTATATAGTGAAACGACTTTTTTCTATCCTTTTATGTATGACAATCATACTTACTGCTTGTCAGTCTAGGCTCTATGAGGAAGTATTTCGTGAAACTCAATTCTTATTTGATACAGAAGTATATATCGAAGCCTACGGAAAAAATGCCCAACTTGCTGGGAAAGAAGCTCTGAAACAAATGGCGATAATCGATGAGGTCGCTAATGTTTATTCGTCTGAGAGCGAGATGACAAAACTAAATGAAGCAGCTGGAGTACATCCAATTAATCTATCAGAAGATGGCTACAATTTACTCTATCGGGCGCTTGAAATGGCTGATATGACGGAGGGTTTATTTGATCCTACAATTGGCCCACTAGTCAAGCTTTGGATGGAGGCAAAGGAAACGATGACCTTGCCACGTAGTATTGAGATTGCTAAAGCATTAAAGCTAGTGAACTACAAAAATGTCATACTTGATTCCACGAATAAATCCGCCTTCCTTCCTTATTCCGGCATGAGTATTGATTTAGGGTCAATTACAAAAGGGTATGCTGTTGAACAAGCCGTCAATATATTAAAGGAAGCAGACATCACTTCTGCTATCGTAAGAGCAGGTGGTAATGTGTATACGATAGGGGAAAAACCTGATGGTTCAGCATGGCAAGTAGGTATTCGTAATCCTCTTGAATTAGATAACGTGATTGGTTATGTTCAGTTACAAGACAACGTAATGGATACTTCAGGAGATTATGAACAATATTTCGAGCTGGATGGGAAACGTTACACACATATCATAGATCCTCGAACGGGCTATCCTGTTGAAGGAACATCGAGTAGCACAGTTGTAACAAATAGTCCATCATTAGCTGA
Organism: Bacillus sp. AP8; assembly: GCF_000321185.1. Taxonomy (NCBI): domain Bacteria; kingdom Bacillati; phylum Bacillota; class Bacilli; order Caryophanales; family Bacillaceae; genus Bacillus; species Bacillus sp. AP8. The sequence continues at coordinate 1,885 of NZ_CAPG01000011.1, read as the reverse complement.
TGCTTTGTCTACTTCCCTCTTCATTTTGGGTAAAGATGAAAGTAAAACCTTATTTGATAACTTTTCAAATCTACAATGGCTGATTATTAGTAATAATGGGGAGATTACTATGTCAGCCAAAATGGGCAACTTGCTCGAATAGAAAGGGCTGTCCAAAGGCTCTTTAAAGTTAATTTTTATCCATTTAAATATAATCGCACTCCAAAATCAATAATAAAGTTGTTTAATTCATATTGAACTAATGCACCCGTTCGTATTATAAGGTTAGCCAATGTTATTGGTTGACCTTTTTGTTTAGGTTCTAGAATACTAATGGTAGCTGGGGTAGAACTTACCTGACCGTGGGACTTGATCCCGTCAGCTAAATCGTTCGCCCCCTACTTATAGAAACATGATTGAAGCTGGTTGGAACTTAGATCTCGTACAACAAGCGAAGCTATGAAACTACAAAAGGTGCTAGGGGTTATTGGTCAATCTAATTTTTAGAAGGAGATAGTCATGAATCCAGTGATTGGTCTAGCTGTTGTCAAAGGAGAAAGTCAGGTTCAAGCATTCTAAGCCCCCGTTTATTTAAGTATATTTTTTCACAAAGGTAATTGATATAGCATAATTATTCATTTTATCTAATACAGTAGTTATGCTCTTTTTCATCTGGAGCTATATTTTTAATAAATACAATATCTTGTTCCAAAACATTAGATATACAAAACTCACTTCCCCAGTGACCCTATTGAAAAGGCCAGCGTCAGGACACTTTTATCATATCAAGAGGTCTTTTTATGCTCAAATCTCATTTTCATTCATTACAGTGATGCTGCCCATTTATTCCATCACAAAAAGACTGCCCATTAGCGACCTTGCATTGGCTTCTATAATTTCTACACCTTTTCACACAGTGTTCTAAGAATTTTACCGATATCTTTTTTAATTCTTCCGTATATCGCTTGTCTTCTATATTTTGACGCGAATACGATATGCTACTTACAATTCCGTGTAGTCTGTGCTAAATTGTTAGTGTCTTAGGACATAGCTAGAACTACTAAAAAGTCCATTAGAACATGCTGTTTAACACCCTCTACGGGTGGATGTTAAACAAGAATCATTAGCTTTTCTCACCCCTACTCACATTCTTTCCTCAAAATGCACTTGCATATATCCTTTCGCGAAATATTATCGACGACTCAGTTCCTCAACCTTTTGTAGAGCGATAATAACGTTATTTAATTCTTTTTCAACTAATGCACCTGATCGTATTGTCTGTCTTTTGTTCACGATAACTTCATTTTTTTTTAAAACTACTCACAAAATTACCACGTAAAATAAACAAGAATTAAACTATTGATTATCAAATTCAGTGTAATTTCCTGCTAATAATAAATAGGGAGTTAAATATGAAAAACCCAATTATCTATACATCTTCAGTAATAATTTTTGTCTTCTTTTTACTTTTTCTTCTAACTTTTCTTAATAGCGTGGCCATGATACTGATTATTCTAACTTCTTTATTTGTCACAAATGGATATATGGCACTTAAATACAATGATGACCTTTATTTTACATTGGTTTTTATTTCCTATTTATTTTTAATTGGTTATATATTGGTTATTGCGGACCTATGGAAATCTTATTTGGGCTTGATTTATACTTATTATTTCTCTTTTCCTTTCTTCACATAATAAATATACTGTGTACCTTATTAAGCTAACCTCTCTCAATATTTGAAACGAAATCTCTCGATTTCTCCTGTTTTCTTAGAATTTCATAGTCATTTGATATTGCTAGATATCTATTTTATGGTTGAATTTATCTCATAAGGGGATTTTTGGATGTCTAAAAAAACTCATAACCCACTAGCCAACCCTATACAAAAATCGGATAATAATTG